>NZ_JAMXSL010000013.1:0-54169 GCF_026131715.1 Anaerococcus sp. NML200537
AACTTACATACCGAATATTTAGTTGTTATTTAGTTTTTCTAAGCCTAATTTTTAGGCTTATTTGATGTGCCATAAATTACAAGATTAATTATTTTTTATTTTCTCTTGACATTTGATAGCTGGTCTAAGCCAGTCTTATTGGTTAGTACCTCTTCTTGCTTTTTGCTTATAACTGACTTATTTATCCTATCAGTAGTCGTATACTTAGCTTCAAAGCATATAGACCTACCGCCTTTTAGAGTTCCCTCAAAGTCTGGATTTGCATTTTTGGTAAATTGTCCCTTAAATTTACCGCCCTTATATAACTGGATAACTCTAAAGGGTTCATCTATTTTTGTGATATCAGCAATCTTATTTATCCTGTAGTAGTCGCAAGCATCAGATATAAATTTCTCAAAGTTTTTCCCATAACCATTATTCTGTAGGCTTCTGTATCTTCTTTGAAATCCCTTTTCCACTTTTTACTCCTGGTCTTTACTTGCTTTTATATAAAGGTTTGGATCACTTTCGATAGTTTGTACTGCTATAGGCTCTAGGACTATTTCAAATACGCCTACATTTGCTAGTATCTTTACTTCATCATCATTTGATACTGAATTAGCATATAATAAGTCGATTAACTCATTTACTGTCATTTTCTACTTAATCTCCTATCTTTCTCTTCAAATAAGGCCTTTAAAAAGGTCGACATTCCTGGGTGTTCTTCATAACTAACTAAGTGTATCAAAGTATCTAGTTCTACATCTCTAAGATTTTTAAAATCTAAAAGCTTTTCTAGTAACTCTTTGATATCTTTAGTCTCTTTGCTTGTCATTCTTGCTTATCTTCTACTTTCCAATACTTAATTGTTTCAAGCATTATCATGCCTATAACGTCACTATTAGCTTTTATTTCTAGGATTCCCTTATCATAATCTGTGGAGTAGTCGTCACAATCAAAATCTTCTTTTCCACCAAATTTAAAATCAACTGTTATTTTCATTTTTACTCCTAACTATTAACCGCTAAGTCAAACATATCAATTTGTTTTTCTTTTGGGCTTGCCAACATCTCTTCCATAGCTTTTTTGTAAAAGTCTTTATCTACTTCAAATCCGTATGAGTTTCTTCCTAACTCTCTACAAGCTCTTAAGGTACTGCCACTTCCTGCAACTGGATCAATAACTACATCGCCTGGGTCAGTAAAAATGCTAATCAAATCTTTTAATAAGCTTATAGGTTTTTGTGTAGGGTGACATTTAGGATAAATTTTTGCATTATCCCTTTTCCATTCAAACCAATTAAATATCATTTTTCCTGTCTTAGCTTCTATCCTGCCATTATCTAGCACCTTGCCGCCGTTTCTAAACTTTGGTAACTTGTCACGATATAAGACAACTGCATATTCTGTAGCCCCTACAATTCTCATGTTTGCTTTTAAAACCTGGGAGCTATAATTTTTTATAAAAATCAATGGATAAGAGTTCTTAAATCCGTATCTTTCTCCATAATTAATAATCATGGACATCTGTTCAAAGCTGCAAAACACTATCATAGCTGGAGCTTGATTTCTGCCCTTAGGCTCTTTTTTTAAAAGTTTGCTGCAAAAGTGCATATACTCTGCTAGATTAAAATTATTGTCAGTTCTAAAAAATGACTTTGCTGCCTTATCACTTTCACCTTGCTTATTATCACCATTCACGTACCATTCTGTGCTTGAAGCATAAGCGTTTTTACCTAAGTTGTATGGTATATCTGCTATAACTAATTGGGCTTTAGGTATTCCATATCTTTTAAAATTCTGAAAATTATCATTAAATAACTTCGTTTTTATTTCTTTTTCCTTTTCTTTCATCTGCCTTACCTTTATTTACTTTTTAAATATTTCTAAAATTCATTTATTCATACTTCATCGAATATTTATCAAAATGGGATTCTATGATCGTCTTCTATTTCTGTAAAATCATCTTCAAAGAAACCATTGTTTCTATTAGCCCCATAATTGCTCCTAGATTGATTTTGTTGTCCTTGTCTAGTATTTGTATTAGAATTATAATTCTGTCCATTCTGGGCGGTAATTTGGCTCGGTTTTAGTAGGAATTGAACATTATCTGCTACCACATCTAATGTGTATTGAGTTTTACCTGTCTCCCTATCTACGTATGATCCTGATTGTAACCTGCCCTCGATAGCACATAGACTGCCCTTTGCTAGATATTGAGAAGCATTTTCACCTTGCTTGCCCCATGCATTTATTCTTATAAAGTCTGCTGTAGGTCTGTTTTGTGCTTCCATTTCCTCTTTTTTCTCTCGACTTAGTTTTCTGTCAATTGCAATAGTGAAATTGCAAATAGCTTGTCCTGCTTGTGTGTATCTTAGTTCTGGGTCTCTTACGAGTCTTCCTATTAGGTCTAGTCTGTTCATTCTTTCTCCTCGATTATTTCTGCATCTACTGCTGATTCTTTTTTGACTTCCTTTAGCCTTTTTTCTGATAGCTTATATAATTTAGCACTTAGGCTCATCATGCTAGTAACTGCTGCTAGCTTGCTATCATCGTCCATACTTTTATCAAATAACTTATCTTGCTTGTCTAGTTCTACTGATATTGCCATAAGTTGATTTAGTACGATTAGTTCATAGTCATTTATTTCTAATATCATTTTCTCCCCCTGTAACTTGCACCACCGACTTTTTCGATAACGCAAGCTTCTAAAATTCTGTCCACCACTTGTTCTGGTACTTTGTTTGTATCAGTACCACCCCATCTATTTATCAAGTCTTTAGGGCTATAATTACTTGCCATACATACTAGCCTGCCCTTATTTAAACACTCATCTAAAATCCTTTTGATATTTCTAAGTGCCCATGGTGAATCATTCTGTCCTACTTCATCAATGAATATCACGTCATTTTTAGCTATAAGCCTTATAATATCCGTATCTTGCACCTCACTATTTGAGTTATAAGCATTTTTAAGTTCCGCTAGTATATCTTCTTCACTTGCAAAATATATAGACTTATCTTTGTACTCGGCTACTAGTTGTGCTGTTATTGCTAGGATATAGGTCTTGCCTACTCCAACTGATCCGTATAGGAATAGTCCTCGGTCTATGATTTCTACTTCCTGTGCAAACCTATAAGCACTCCTAATTGCATTGCTATTATCATCTGTCCTCTCTAGGTCTGATAATTTCTTGCCTATAAACTTATCAGGAATCTTTGAATACATAAGCTTTAGCTTGCCTTTGCCTTTATCTTCAATAGCTTTTTTAATGCTAGCCTGTAACTCATCTTCTTTTTGCTTTTTAAGTTCATCTAGTAGGCTTTCATCAAGGTTTTTAGGTATTCCTCGCTTTTTAGCTATATCTGCTAGCACCTTGTTAATTGTGTGCATAATTCATTCTCTCGTCTATGCTTGCTAGGTATTCATCTGTGCTATTATCTACAAGTCCCATAGCTTCGTTGGTGTATCTGCCTTCAAGGACTTTTGCAAAGTTTACTGGCTTTATAAACCAATCAAAACTGACTACCCAATTATAGGTGTTATGCCCTTTTAAGAATTTGCTAGAATCAATTGTTCTCATAGTTTCAATTACTTTTTCTTTTCCAAATTCTTTTATCCTAGCTTTTGTATGCTTGTATCTGCTTGTTCCAGGATTTAGTGCTTGTATGTTTTTAATAGGTTCACCTAACTTGTTCCATTCTTCCATAATTTCTTTTTTGAAAGTCTGTTCATCTTTTTCTTTTGTTTGCTTACTAATATCTTTAGTACTTAGTATATTTAAGTTATTAGTATTATTAGTATTTAGTAGTGTGCCTTTTTCCACTTGTGGATTATCCACTTGTGGCTTATCCACTTGTGGATAAGGGGTAAATGGACTGTTTTCAATGGTTTCAACCTGTTTTTTCTCAAATATTATTGTTTCCCACTCCTTAAAGACCCCATTTTCATCTCTAACGGGTTGCCTTTTTGTGTAGCCTGCATCAGTTAATTCTTTTATTCCTGTTCTTAAAGACTTGATTCCATCTGTTGCGTGTCTTTGAACCTCGTTAAGGTTTATATTCCAATCACAAGGTAGACTTAGTAAATACAATAAGATTCCTTTAGCTTTCCAACTTAAGTTAGGGTCACTTATAAATCCGTTGTCTACGACAGTATAATTTGACTCTTTTGCTGTTCTATAAATTGCCATTGTCGTCAACCTTCTTGAAAAACTTTGGGTTGATACCTATTACTACTCCGCCTTTAAGCTTGTCAAAGATTAAATAGCCCTTTGATGTCAAGGAATATATTAATTCCCACATTTCTAAAATTTGTTCTTTGCTACTTTGAGTGTAATAAATCAACTCCCAATCAAACAAAACTCCATTATCGGCTGAAAATACCGCTATACTTGATAACAAGCCTTTTTCTGCCCATGATAAATTAGAATCTCTTAAAGTCATTAAGTCTAATTCATAATTGTTTATATTTATATATTTTTGCATATTTCCTCCTAACATATCACCACCTCGCATCCGCTAACTTCCTGTATCTGTCTTTTAATTTCTGCTTCGTCACTATTACCATCTGACAAGTGCAAAACATAAATCTTTTTACACTCACTCAAATCCGCAAACTTAAGGGCTTCTACAACTGTTTCAAGGCTCATATGATTTTTTACGATCCTATTTCTTAAACTTGCATGAATAAGTCCATATCTTAACTTGTTATCAATTTTTGACTTTGTATAATTGCATTCAATCATGATATAGTCGACCTTTGGTATCTTATAGGGCAAGTAGGCTGTATCTGTAACAAAAAAGATTTGTTCCCCTTGCAATAAATCACTTATTACATATCCAACTGGCTCTCTAACATCATGTATTGTCATAAAAGGTGTAATCCTATAGCAACCGATATTAAAAGCCTTGTAGGTCAAAATATCGCCTGTTTTGATACCCTCAAATGTATTAATCCTATGTCCGTATAGCTTTAAGGCTTCCGCCGTTCCTTTAGTCATGTATAAGTCAATACCTGCCCTTGCTAGGTCTTTTGCTGCTTTTGCATGGTCAAGGTGTTCATGTGTTATCAAGCAAGCATCTATCTCGCTAGTCTTAAAGCCTAATTTTCTTTGGATCACCTTGAATGGTAGCCCACACTCTAGTAAAAGCGTGGACGACCCGTTGTCTAACTTGTAGCAATTACCGCTAGACCCTGTTCCTAAAACTTCAATTTCCATGTCAATCACCTAAAATGGTGGATTCTTAACTTCTACAAAATCATTTGTGAAAAAATCTGGTTGCATTTCTTCTTGTTCTTCTTCGATGATTTCATCTGGCTCTGTATCTATGTTTTCTGCTATAGCTTTAACTTCTTCCTCTTTAAGTTCTTCATTGCCAATGTCTAGCTCTAGGGTATTTGCCTTATGTTCTAGCTCTTGGCTTATCTCCTGGTCTGTATAAGCTGCTGACTTATCACTTGCACTTACTATGTCAGAATCATCTGCCGTATTGACAAAGGATTTTACTGCCCTTGATTTAACAGTTTTTATAGCCTGCTGGTCTGGGAAATTTTTATGTGCTGGTGATTCGCCTTTTGCCCCTCCCATGGCCCAAGAGTCTTTTATTTGCTCCATTGTCATGTATTCTGTGTACCTAACATCTCCTGCTCTATCTGTGATTACTGCAAAGGCCCCTGTTATATCTGATTTAGTCCACTTACTTATATCTGGTTCGTAAGACTTGACTTGCATAACTCCTTTTTTAGGATCAAAGACTAGTTCTAGTTTGTCATTTTTATAGACCGCATAGGCGTATGTCTCGCCTATATCCTCGCCCCCTCTTTTAGCTAGGGCTACATTGCCTTGATAGGATATAGATAAGGTGCAAGTATTGCCGTAAGGGATAAAGTAACATTGCTTTTTATCTGGGTTTAGCCCTTTTTGCGCCATCTCCATAATCGTCTTTAAGATTGACTCTTGGGTACAAATGTCTACAATCGCCTTGCCTTTATTTGGTCCTTTTTCTATCGGTTTAGTTATCAAGTACCTTGCCGCTTGGATTGCGTTTTTATAGCTATAATTTTCTGGTATGTCTACTTGCTTGTTTTCGACCATCTTTGTGTACATACCTATAGCCTGGTTGATTATCTGTGTTACTCCTGTTTTCATTGGGATTTGATTTGTCATGTTTAACTCCTATAATTCTTCGACTTTTAAATTCTTAAGTTTGCTTACTGTAAGTGTTATAAGTTGGCTATCTACGTCAATTAGCTTGTTTACACTCTCTGCATTGTCTACAAAGATTGGTATTTGCTTTTCAAAGTGCTTACTTAAGGCCTTTATAACATCTAGACCCGCATTTATCTGTGCCGCACTATTAAGTGATCCGTAAGGTACTCCGCCATAAGTGGCATCTGCAACCTCTACGATTCCTCCGTTGATTTGTGTATCAAATAGCTTAAACTCTACAAAATTAAATAGCTTATTGATTTTGTCATTTACTAGCTCTGCATAGGTCTTTGTGTACTCATCACATAAAAACAATTTGTACTGTTCACCCTCGTAAGCTATAGCTAGGTCTTTTTCCTCTTTTTCGTATTTGCTTATTTTTTCGTCCAATTTCGCATTTAAACCTTGATTAGATAGTTTAGTATTAATTTCATCTAAACTTTTAACTAAGACCTGTTTTTGCTCCAATTTTTGGGTATTATCGACCTTGCTTATATCGTCAATTTCTTTTTGGATTGCTTTTGACTTTTCTCTTCTCTCGTCTATCTCTTTAAGTGCTTTGTCACAAAGTTCTAATTTTCGTGCTTTATCAAGCTTTTCTTCTTGTTCGGCTTCTACAATCTTATTTGCCGCTCTAGCATCGCTAATCTTTAATAGTTTGCTTTGGATTTCTTCTAGCTCTTCTTTGTTTGCTTCTAGCTCTTCTTCTAGAGTCTTGACTTGGCTTTGGCAATATTGACCATCTTTGCCTATTTCTTCTAGCCTTTTGCTTTTATCTAGATTAAAATGCTTTAAGATTTCATCTTTCTTTTCTGGATCAAATTCTTTACCGCAAGTAGGGCATATAAAATTGCCGTCAAATTTTTCTAATTGTATATTTTTCCATTTTTCCCTTAGTATCTCCATATCTTTTTTATATTTATTGATTGAGTCCTGGGTTCTTTCTTGATACTTTTCTAGGGTCTTTTTTCTGTCTATTAAGTTTTCTATTTCATAGTCTGCTGCTGTTATTTTTCTTCTTATATCGTTTAAATCTGTTTCTGCTTCTTTGATTAGCTTAGCTTTGTTATTTTCAAACTCTCCTGTGATTTTGTGACACTCGCTTAGTAGGTCTGTCATAGCTTTTTGCTTTTCTTCTATCTCTTTGCCTACATCTTTAGTACCTGCTAGGTCTTTGTCTATATCATCTATGGACTTTTGGATTTCTGATTTTTCCTTTTCTATCTCGGTGAAATCTTCTGTAGTTTTGGTCTTTTCTAGTTCATCAATCCTTGCTGGTATCTCTTTTAGCTTGTCATTGATTTTTTTACTACTAGCCTTGGCCATAGCTTGAATTTCATCTATGCTATAATGTTCTAGGTCTAAGTCTTTTAGTTCTTTTTTAGCTCCTATTACATCATCTGCGCTTACATCATCTACTAGGCTTAAGAGTATCTTTCGCCTATCTTTTTTGTCTAGGATATTATTAAAGTAGTGTGGATTTGATAGTAGATTAAATTCATCTTCGCTTACGATTTTTTCAATTTCTTCTTCATATTCTTTCTTCTTTTTTGGCACTTCGTTTATATAAAAATCGGTGGTATGTCCTGTAAAAGTTTCTGTGTTTGATCCTCGCTTTTTGCTCCATATCTCCTTGTAAACTCTCTTAAACTTAATGTCTTTACCATCTACATCAAATGTTCCCTCTACTGTTGATTCCAGGTTGTGTATAACCTCGTTATTTTCATCATAAGGCTTGATTTCATAGTCTTTACGATTAAAGCTATCCTTGCCCCATAAAAGCCATGAATAGGCGTCAAATATGGTTGATTTGCCTGTAGCATTATCACCGCTTATGTTTGTATGTCCGCTAAAATCTATCTCTCTTTCTTTAATCCCCTTGAAATTACTTAGGGTTAATTTCTTCAAAATTACGTGCATATACTCTTCTCCTAATCTCTTTTGATAATTCTTCTGTTAGTATTTTTTCGTCATGACTTAGTTTTTCTTTGTCTAGTTTTTCAAAAATTCCATTTAGATAAATTACTGCATCAATATCCCACTTGGATATCCATAGCCTAATCTCTTTCCTAGTCATGAAAACTCCTTTTTAGCTTTGTTTTGCTGCTGATTGCAACTCTTAACATAGCTAGCTTGTCTGATCTGTCTTTTTCGTTTTCAGTCTGTTCAATCTTTCTCTCCATAAAAATTAGAGTTTCTAGACTTCTACTTTGTAAATCTTCAAAATATTTTTGTTGGTCTTCTATTTTCATTGCTTTCCTTTTCTTTTTTTAAACATAAGGTATAATTTACCTATGTTTAACTTTTGAAATTACACTAGCCACAAGCCAGCAATTAAGGTTATTATTGCAAATGGGACTCCCCACATTGCACAATAAGGTGTTTTTCCTAACATGGATATCAATATCCATACTATAGCTAGGCCTGTAGTTAGTGTTTTTTCTTTTATTCTTTTATCTGCTAAGCCTTCTAGTTCCTTTAGTCTTGCACTATCTATAGAATCAAGGCTTTTTTTATTTGTCTTAAAAAGCTCGTACCTCTCTTTTCTTCCAGGTATTCTTCTTATCTGTCTAGCTCTAGTAATTCCTAGTACGTCTTCTGCACTTTCGATTTTTATCGGTTGTAGGTCTTTACTTATTGGTCTGTATAGTCTTTGCATTGTATGTCTCCTTACTGTTGATTTTTCTTCCACTCGTTATATCTATGTCTATCTATAACTTCGGTTTCTGATAATTTTATAGTTCCTGAATTCATAGCCTTTGATATAGTTTCATAATTTTTTCGTTTAGTTCTTCCGCTTGGTGCATATCCATATTTTTTTAATTTTCCATAGGCCATTTTGTATGCAATATTTCTTAAGCTATCATTGTTATATGATTTTTCGCTTATGCTATTTGTTACTAAATTGTATATAAATTCTTTTATTGTATCCATTTGCCATTCTTCTAGTTTTAAATTATCTACATACTCTTCTTTAAAACTTCTAAACTCTTCCCTCATTGAATTTTGACCTTCACTTAAATCTGATACTTGATTATTGATTTTAACTATCTGGTCTTTAAAAGCTTCATCATTTTTTGTTGATTGAATCATAAAAGTTTTTAATACTTGCTCTAAACTGTTGTTATCGTCTTTTTTGTCAATATCGTTGTTCTTGTTGTTATCTTCTGGCATTGCTAAATTTGTATTTTCTGTCATTTTTTAACCCCTGTATTTCTTTATCGCTTCTTCACAATTTAGATATAATTGTTCAGAAAATTCTCTTAAATGTTTAACTGAATCTAGGTATAGATTTCTTTCTCTAGGTGTAACCTCTTCTAAATATTCTGTTAGATATAATTGGCCGCCTATACTTCTTAAAAATCCTGCTATTGAGTAGTGCATACTAGTAATATCACTTACTCTCTTTCTGTGTGCTTCTTCTGTTTCTAATTGACTTATCGCTAACTTTTTATCGTTAATTAAGCTAAGATTTTTTGTAATTTCTTTCTGTAGGTCATCTTTAAGTCTTTTGATTTCTGATTTGTAGTACCTTATATCAGCCCTATCTACTTCTTTAATAACTTCTTTAACTTCTTCTTTAGGCTCTTTTTGTAATTCGTATAGCTTGTTCTCTAGCTCTTTTTGATAGGCCATTAACTCTTTTAATTCATCTTGTAAGTCTTTGTAGTCTTCTGGAATAACCTCTTTTTCTATGATTTCTGGTTCTCTTTGTTCTAGCTCTATAACTTTGTCAGCTAGTCTTTTGTTTGCCGCTGCGCTTTCTTCTAGTTGTTTTTCTTTTTCTTCTAGTCCTTCTTTATATTCTTTGATTTCAGCTTGTAACTGCCTTGTAGTCATGTCTTCTACTTCGTGACTGTCTATAAAATTTTGGCGGTCTTCTTCTGGTAACGATAAGATATTTACCACCTTTGTATAACTCAAATTAGCAATCGCCTGCGAATTTGGTATCTCTTTATAAACCTTCATTAGGCTATTTGTAGTCCTTTGTGAATAACCTAGGTTGTTACTGACCCAATCCATCCACTCTCCGTGGTTTACTTGCTCTTTAGCTTGACTAAGTCTTTTTCCTATCTCCCAATAACTAACTACTGCTTGATTTTCAAAAAATTTTATTTCAGCTACAATCTGATTAAGGTTTGTTATTTCTCCCATTTATCCTCCTAAGCTCTCTTACTATCTAAAAACTCTATGATATCTTCTTTTTTGTAATATTTTGACAACCTGTTTAAATAACAGACTTTAAGTCCGCCTTTTTCCCACTCTCTTATCGTGTCATTAGCGCTAATTTGAAAATAATTTTTCATATCGTCTAAAGTCATGTAGTCTTTTAAAACTGTTAATCTTTCTCTTACTTCCATGCTCCTCTCCTGTTTTTTCTTTTAATAATTTCTCCTATAAGCTATAATGTAAGTAACATTAAATTAGGAGATCAATATGCAAACTTTTAATACAATCACTTCTTTACTAGCCTTAGCTGCATCATTTTATTCTGTTTGGCAATCTAACAAGGCCAATAGATTTGAACTGATTCTTTTAAATCCAACCTTTAAACGTATGGGAAAATATACTAGACTTAATTTTGATATTCTTAATAACTCCCCTAAATCTTTAATGATTGAAGATATCAAGCTTAAAACTCAAATAACAAACCATGATTTGCTTATTCAAGATGTAAATGTTTTTGAGCTTTTCAATAAGCAAAAACAACTTAAATCATCTGATCCTAGATTTCGCCTACATAACCCTTTGCCAGGTCCTAAAGACTTCCCAACTGAATTAGATAATCTGATTTTTGCACCCTTTGAAATCAGAAATATAACTTTTTATATTTTAGAAAAAGAATGCTTAATTGATGTTTGCATAGAATCTAGTCAAAGAATCAATTATTTTAGAAAAAATAAATCTTTCTCATTGCATTTCGTGAAGTCTGTATAAAATGACTAAATTAAGTATTAGGTGTATTACTAAAAATCCTGTAGTTAATATCTCCATGTTTTCCTCCTGTGATTTTTATTTATATGCTTGTCTATTACATTTATGAATTTTGTATAAAATTGCTAAATCAAGCATCAAATGTACTACTAGTAGTGCTATGGTAAATTCTTGCATTTTTGTCTCCTTGCTTTTCTTAAATATCTATTTGCTATATAATATAAGTAAAAAGGAATAAATTATGCTTACAATCCAATCTGCTATTCTTCTATACAAACTTAATCAAGTAGATAATCCTTATGTCTTTGATACTAACGACCTAGAAAATCAAGCCTTAATAGTTAATTACAAGACTTTAAGATTTGTTAAGTCTTCTTATTACACCTATGATGAACCTAGCTCCTTAGTTGCTAGACTAGATGAATTAGAATATCTAGAAGATAATGCTTATATAAAAATTAATAATAGCTTTATAACTTTTACTCATAAGGGTTATAGATATATTGAAATACCTTTGTTAAAGCTTTTGTCTTTTTTGGGTAAGTCTATAATCACACCAATTATTGTGTCTATAATAACTGCTTATCTAACAGTCCTATTTCTTAAGTAGGTACATTGTCATTAAAAATGATGTTATTATAGAGACTAAAACTGATAAGATATATTCAAACCTATCTCTTTGTCTTGTCCCTTCATTCTTGCTAAACCAGTCTAAAAATCCCCTACATTCTTTGAAAGGTACATAGTCTGGTCTATTTTTTTTGATCTCCTCTAGGTCTTTTTTTATATTTTTTATAAATTCATTCATTCGATATTGACTCCCCTCCTCTTAAGTTCAGCTTTTATATCCTTAGTCACCTCGCTATAGTCACGCCAAATATCTTGACCTATAAAAATCAAAATATCTTTAAGATTGTCATTAGACCTATTTTTCATATCTTTTAATAAATCGCTTGTCTTGATTTTCTTTTTCATGGTTTTGAGTCCTTAACCTAGCAACTAAGCTTTTTTATTGTAGACAAATCGTCTACTTTTTCATCAAAAAAAATATCTTCCCTATCTTTAGCATCTAAATTTAACAAGTCACTTAAGGCTTGAATTTCGCTAGCTAAAAATTCTGTTTTGTTATTAATTTTGTTATACAATCCAGCCCTTGATAATCCTAGCTTTTCAGCTAAAAATCCTAGACGATATCCACTTACTTTGATTTTGTAATTTAACAAAATGCTATTTGTCATTTACTACCTCCTTTGCTGTCGTTAAAAATATTATACAATAAAGTTTCCGTTTTGTCTACTATTTTTTTAATTTTTTCTTATTTTTTTCTTAAATGTATAAAATTATTGACAATATGGCGACTTAATGATAGAATGAATATATAGAAAGGAGGTACAAAATGGCTACTCTAAATCAAAATATAAAAAAGAGAAGAGTGGAATTAAATATGACACAAGAAGAGTTAGCAACCAAAACAGGTTACAAATCTAAAAGCGCTATTTCTAAAATAGAATTAGGCGAACGTGACTTATCACAATCACAAATATCTGTTTTTGCTAAAGCTTTGAAAACAACCCCGTCATATTTAATGGGCTGGCAAGATGAAAACGGAAAGCCCGACTTAAGTAAGATTCCAGGGATAAAAGTCACACAAAACTTAATAAAAGTCCCAATCCTAAGACATATTCAATGTGGTATGCCTGTACTATCAGAATGTAACTATGAAGGCTATATCAAGCTAGACCCTGACCTATGCAAAGCTGATTTCTCACTAGTTGCTGATGGTGATAGCATGATAGATGCTAATATTCACGAAGGCGATATAGTTTTCTTTAAAGAAACCCCTGATGTGGAATCCGGAACCATAGCAGCGGTTTTGCTAGATGATGAAACCACTTTAAAAAAGGTTATAAAGATGAAAGACACTCTAATACTACAACCTGCAAATGATGCCTATAAGCCTATCTTAGTACAAGAAGGCGATTACTCAAATGTAATGATCCTAGGCAGCATGGTAGGAGTATTCAGTAAAAGGGACAAATAAAAGTAGGGGCATAGCCCCTACCCCTTATCATTTACATATCAAAGGAGGTTTAATGTGAATTTATGGGAAGAAACTCTTAATGACTTAAAAGAAAATAGTTCTTCTTGGGAATATGTAAATTTCATTAGTTGTGATGGATTTAGAATTACAAAGGATAATTTTAAAGATATAGCAGTTAATACTGACTATAATAACGGCTATGGAAGACAAGAAATAGCTAGCAACTTAAAATTGTATGGCAATGACTTTGTAATGATAAGATTAGAATATGAAGGTTCTGAATGGTGGGAATATATACCTACCAAACCCGATAAAAACCTAGAAATAAAAACTATATCCAGACTTATTTATGATTATTATCATAAATCACTAGAGTAAAGGAGGGTAAAAATGAAAAAATCATTAATCCTAGCACTAGCCTTGCTGACTCTTGTAGGTTGCGAGACTAAAAAAGATGATACTAAAGAAGTCAAAGAGTTAAAACAGGAAATTAAAGACTTAAAAGCTAATGTAAAAGAGTTAGAGGGAAGTGACAATTCAACAGAGACAGATGACAGCAAAGATAAAGAAGAATCTAAATTACTTGCGACTTTAGAAACAAATCCAAACATTGATCCACAATCAATAGATGCTAGCATAATACAAGAGGTTTTAAATAATCCAGTTACTATCTTTGAAAAATTCATTTCAGAAACCGCGAAAAATTCAGGGGCTGATGAAATGGAATCGGCCAGGGGTGCTATAGGCTATGCACTTGAAGTGCACAATATGCAAGGTATAAAGCTAAATTCTGTACCAATCTATGCTGCGCTACAAGAATTTGTATATTCAACAATTTATGGTTCAAACGCCCCAGTAATGCAAAAAGCGATAGTAGATGTAGGACTAGAAAATCCCGATTTGCCAATAAATAATTTCAACTTATTTATAGATAAAGAAGTTGCTTCGGAATTTAAAAACTTTAAAAAAGCATATGATTTAGAAGATTTAATCAACTTACACGAACAATATCAATACGAACAAGACGACCCAATTTTTAATAGCATAATAAACTTTAAGGGTGAATTCGGATATGAACAAGAAGAAGCTTCATTCCCAGGAGGAATACACATAACTTCTTCAATAGGCGGCCAAGATAGTCAACACTCAGCTTATTTCTTTTATGTATCAACAGAGCCTGCAAACATACAAGAAACCCAAAACGCCAATCTATGGGCTGTACCAATAGCATATATTGATATGCCGTTTGGCGACTTGTTTGATCCTAATTATGACCCTGATGTTATAGTAGACCACTTAAAACTAAGCTGTCTTGTAACAGGTCCAGGACTAAAAGATTTCTAAACAGTAAAAAAGACCCCCGCAATCACCACAAAAGCAAAGGTCTTTTTAATCAAACGTAACCACAATAGAAGTGTGCTTACATTTCTATTATATCAGAAAAACCCTTAAAATAACAGGGCAATAATAGGAGAAAAAAATGAAAATTGATGCTTACAAGAAAAATGGAAAAACACATTACAAATTTCAAATCAGATTAGGTAAAAAAGTAAAATCAAGGGCGGGCTTTACTACAAAGCCGGCAGCAATTTTTGCCTATACTCAAATGCTAGAAGATTATCAAAATGAAGTAGAAGGCAATATAACGTATCAAAAAGTATTTAATGAATGGCTAGAAATATATAAAACAAGAGTAAAAGAAACAACCCTACAATCCACTACAACCATCTTTAGAATCCATATCTTGCCAGTATTTGGTGATATGAGAATAGGAGATATAAGCACAAAAGATTGCCAGGACTTTGCTTTAAGCCTTACTCAATTTGTAAAGGGCAAGGAATATTATTTTCAAGCTAAAAGAATCATGACTTATGCTATGGGAATATATAAACTACCATCTAACCCTTTTAATCTACCTATAATGCCACACTTTAAAGAAAAAGATGATGAAGTAAACTTCTTAGAACCAGATGAAGCTAACAAGTTTCTAGAATACTTTAACAACGATATCTATTGGAAAGCAATGTTTAGAATCTTTATCTACGCAGGATTAAGAAGGGGCGAATGCCTAGCCTTAACATGGAAAGATATAGATTTTAAAAGAAAAGGAGTAGATATCAATAAGACCCTAGGGACGGGCAAGGATAACAAACTAGTAGTATCTACCCCTAAAACAAAGAAATCTAAAGCCTTTTTAGAGTTAGATGAAGAAACCCTTTTAATCCTAAAAGAATTAAAACTACAATCAAAAAACGATATAATATTCCCAAACTCTAAAGGAAATTATAGAAGGCTATCTGATCCAGATAGAAAATTAAAAAAAGCCTTAAAAGATTTAGGTTTAAAACCTATAAGAGTCCACGACTTAAGACACACCCATGCAAGCCTACTATTCTATTTTGGCTGGGACATAAAAGCCGTACAGGAAAGATTAAGGCACTCTAGCTCAAAAACAACCATGGATATTTACGTCCATGTAGCAAAGAAAAAACCTAAACAAGATATAAATAATTTTGCAAGCAAAATGGATAAATTCGCCTAATTTAAAAAGGCTGTAGCTTTTATGTAGTTATTCATTATACAAACATTGAAAATTCAATAACTACAAGCTATTTGATTTAGACCTTTCACCCCGACCAAATAAAGATAGGCAATCATTCATGATTGTCTTTTTTTTATGCTTAAAAACAAACTATATGTAAAAGGATGGAATCCTTTTACCCATAAAGGCCCCTTGATTTGGGGCCTTTATGCCGAAAACTAGTGCGGAGCACGGAAGAGTTTGCGAAGCAAACGGGTTTTCGTACGACCAAATATAAATAGATAACCGTTAAAGGTTGTCTATTTTTTTGTATAAAATTGTTAACACTTTGGCTTTGAGAAGGTGAGGCTCGAAAGTTCGAATCTTTCACCCCAACCAGATATAGATAGACAATCATTCATGATTGTTTTTTTTTATGTTAAAAAACAAACTATATGTGCTTATTTCAATCTTTCTTAATTTTAATCTTCTTCCCTTTGTAAATAAGGTGGGGATTTTTACATGTAATGATTTGTAAAATTAAATCATATCTGAAATTCATAAGAGATTCTTGCCTTTTTTAACTTTCAAAATACAATATTTACATAACTATGATATCGTTATCATCATTGAATTAAGGAGGTATCTATGAAAAATTTTCTATTTCTACTTTTAACGATTTTTACCATAATAGCTTGTTCTAATAGTACAAATAACAACGAAATTAATAAGGAGTCTAATGAGAATGTAAAGTGGGTTATGATTCCTATGATCGTTATTAATGATAAGCTCTATTTATATTCAGGAGAAAAGAAAGTCTACGATGAGCTGACAGATTTTGATGGAGAGATTGATTCTGCAGTTGAAGATACTTCTAAACCTACTAAAAACAACCAATCAAATTTCGGCACAGGTTTCAAATACAAATTCCTAGATGAAGGAAAAGTCATCAATCTCTACCTAAATGATGATAATAAGATGATAATTTTTAAGACGGAAGAAGACAGGAATTAGCCAATTCTATCCCAAAATATTTTCAAATTTAAAAACACAAGCTGAGCATAGGAGCTTAGGCTTGTGTTTTTTAATTTCATGAATATTTTATAATTTTATTAATAGGGCCTGGTAGGCATCTAGGATTTCTGTCTCGTAGTCTTGGTTGTTATTTAGGATGACTTCCCCTTCTGCCATCAGATCTGAGATTTTTTCATCTAATTCGTAAAAATCATCTGTTAGATTTATTAGAATTAGATAAGTTGTATCCTTGTATGATTTTTTATAGACATAGACTGAATCATCTAGGAAGATTTTTTCGTAATCTCCTAGGCCAAAGGCTGATTCTCTTTTTCTCAGCATAATTAATTCGTTTAGGTAAAAGATAAAGGAATCGGCATCTTTTAGGTAGTCTTTGTAATTATTATCTAGATTTATCATGTCTCCATAATAATTTTCCACCTTTGAAAATCCACCCAGGGCTGTAGGGTCCCATCTCATGGCAAGCTTGCTTGAGAAGTTTGTTTCTCTTTTGATTTTCTCTAGGACCTGGTCTTTGTCAAGGCCACTTTCTAAGAATTTTTCATAGGCTTCTTTAATTTCTGAATCTTTTATCTTTTCTATATCTAGCTCATATTCTGCCTTGGCTTCTATTTCTTCGCCTTGGTAGAAGATTGGAACTATGCCCATTGTTATCATCATTATGGCAAGAGCCTTTGATAGGGCTAGGGTGTCGCCTGTTTCTCCTAGGATTTTATCCATTATTCTTGGGTGCGATGTATTTGTAAGGTCTAGACCATAGTGTATGTCCTTATCCTTTATATTGTTTTGTAATCTGTCTAATAGCCTATAAAATTTGCCATAGGAGTTTTTTACGATAAGGTCACTTGCCTTTGAATAGTAGACCATATCTAGGAGATTGTCATCTTTTATTAAATCTATATCGGCAATTTCTCCTACAAATAGGATTTCTTGGTCAAGACAGATTTGCCTTAGATTTTTTAGGGTTTCTTCAAACTTATCTTGGTAGATTTCTTTTAGATAATCTGTTTCTAAGATCCTTATGCCTCTTATGCCTAATTCATGGTATTTTTTTATTATTTTTTCAAAATCATCTAGGAAATCATCTTGGCCAAAACTTTCTATTAAGTCCCTGCTTTCAAAGTCTAGGATTACTTTGATCCTATTTTTCTTTGCCTTCCAATAAAGATTGACTATAGCCTTATCATCCCCTAAAATTGGATTTATTTGATTAAAGTCAGTTTTTCCGTCTTTTTCTCCAAAAATATCACTTACAAAGACGTAGTTAAAGCCTACTTGGCCTAGGATTGACATTTTACTTGCTAGACCATTTATATCCCCGATTCCATCGTTATTTGAGTCTAGGAAACTTTCTAGATAGACTTGATAATAAGTTGATTTTAGTTCTTTATTTTGCATTTATTCCCTCTTTTTATTTTGCATTTTAAAAGGAAATACAGCTTGACCATATTTCCTTTTAAGATTAAAAGTTTTCTATTTTTTGGAAGCTTGTTTGTCTAAATTCTCCTTGTTCGTCGGCCTTTAGGCTTCCATTATCATAGGTTAAGGTTATTGGTGTATCAACATTTACTCCTTTTATGCTTGCTGATACTGTATTTCCATCTATGCTGTAGGAGCCTGTGTGAACTGCCTTATCTATTTGATATACCAAGCTTCCATCATCTCTTAGGGATAGCCTTTGGTTATCAGCTTGATATTCCCCGATGACTCCATCGCCTGTTGCAAAGTGCTTGTGCATTTCTGTCTTATTATCTTGGGTCACACTTAGGCCCTCTATAGCACTTCCCACATGTGCTAGGACCTTGTCAATGAAGCCGAAGCCTTGATATTCAATTTGATAATACTTATATTCACTTTCTACGAAGAATTTATGGAATATTTGGTTATCTGTTGTAAGTGGTCCTCCGGTGAAGAATTTACCATCTCCATCAGCTTTTTTGCTTACGTTTTGGAATTCTACGAAAGTGTAATATTTGAAGTTACCTTGATAATTAATATCGGCTAGTCTTTCTGATGTGCTTACTTCATAAATTAGGTAGACCCTATTTTTAATCTCTGCATTTTGGTCATCGTTATAGCCAGTAACTGAGCCTAGGTATTCGACATTATCTACATTTATTATATTTTTATAGAGGATTGTCTGTTTTATAAGCTCTCCAGCCTTGTTCTTTAATTCTCCCAGGAGATTTTCATCAAGGTTGCTGGTAGATTTTATGAAGTTTGAATCGCTATCATCACTTGTATCGTTGCTTGGACTAGCTGTGAAGGTCTTCTTTGTTGGATTAAGACTTACACCATAGTTATTTGTCATCTGATCTGGACTATAATTTAGTGTAATCTCAATTTCTTCCCCTTCGCTGATTCCACTTGTCTTCGATGGAGATATTTCTACTGTGTGCATGTATTCTGGGGCCCCGTCCTTTAAGCTTGTTATTAAACTTATATCCGGGCTTTGTCCTTCAAATTTTACATCTATAAATTTAAAAGGATCGACACTACCATCTTCATTTGCTCCATTACTTGCCACTCCCCCTGCTCCTTCGACTATCACAGGTTTTGAGGCTGATGTTATTTGAACATTGTACTTATCTGATAATTTTATATTATCTAGATTTGCCATAATTGTTATCTCATCACCATTTGATAGGCCAGAATCTTTTGAATATTGGAAGATGACATTATTGGTCAAATCTTCAGCAAATTCATGGGCTGGACTTGGGTAAGAATCCTTATTATTATTCCTTGAGATATATTTGATCTTATCCTGATAATCTGAAATCAGCTTATCTTTATCAATGCCTGCCTTTGGAATAGCCTTTCCGTCCTCACCCTCGTAGGAAATTGTAATATAATCACTTAGATTTAATACAACATCTTCTACCTTATTGAGCTTCATATACAAAAGACTTCCTAAGAGTGCAACTAATAAGGCTATTACAACTAGGATAATATTCCTATTTGTGAAATATTTCTTTGGATTAAAAGATTCTGAATCTTTTTTGATTTCATCAACTTTATGGTCTGCATCACTTATCTCTTCAACAGGAACAAGACTTTTTTCCTTAAGTGGTCTGGCCCCTGCAGTCCTATCCTTTAAGTCTCCAAGAGATTTTTCCCTATCAAACTTCCTATTTCTATCTTGAATCCTTCTTATACCGGCAGAAACAGTTATATTTGATAGCTTAACAGATTCATCACCTATTAGCCTATCAAGCTTTTCCTCAAGACCTTGTTTGGCCATATTATTATTTTCGTCAATATAAAGGTGTGAATCATCTTTTTTTGCTTCATTATTAAAAGATACCTTTTCTTGGATTTCTTCAATAAGGGATCTTTGGTTGGCTTTTTGCTTAGACTCTCCCAAGTTTTCAAACCTTCTGCTTGACTTATCCATCCTATTTATAGGCTCTTTTTGAGGGCTTGCTTCTGCCTTATTAGCTTTTAAAGGCTCATCCTTCCTAGGACCCTTATCATTTAAATTCGAAGCTTTAGGAGCTTTCTCCTCAAGCTTTGGCTTAGGATTAGCCATTTCTTTAATTTTTTTAAACTTTTCTGCAAATATATTAGATTTTTTAACTTTATCTTTAGACGAGTCAGCACCAGACTTGTCTTCTTTTTCTAGCTTATTGCCGCAAACAGGACAAAATAAGCTATCATCTTCAATATTTGCACCACAGTGGTCACATTTCATATCATTTCTCCTATTTTCCTACATATAATATACTTTTAAAAGTTAAAATATAAACCAAATTAGCTATTAAAAAGCCTTTTAAATGTAAAAAATATTTGATAACTCAAATTTGGGTAAAAATTTACTAGGAGGAAACTATGACATTAACGATTAATATTTTATATAAGGGCAAGGACAGCAAAAAATTCGCCAAGGAAATGACAGAAAAAGGAATAGTAGAAAGAATTAGGGCACAAAAAGGAAATATAAGATACGAATACTATCAAAGCCTTGAAAGAGATGATGAGATTCTTCTTCTAGACATCTGGGAAAACCAAGAAGCCCTAAATATCCACCACCAATCACCTATGATGGACGAAATAATAAAATTAAGAGAAAAATACGATATTAGAATGCAAGTCCATAAATACCAAGAAATAGAAGGATCAAATGACGATAAATACATAAGAAAGTAGATTTATAACCATCTTGAATTTATTATCTTTGTATGATATAATATAGAAAAGGTTTACATAGAATTTGAAGAAGAGAGCGATTTGTTTTTATCGCTCTCTTTTTGTCTATGATCCTAAATATTTTATAGCAAAGGAGTTATTTATGAAAACCCGTAGGAAACAACTAATCACTATAGTCATTAGTTTAATTATGATTATTGTAGGATCACTATCAGCAAATTATTTTAATACTTCAGGGCATAGTGTAGATGTGAAAAGGATATCTTTCGATACAGAAAAAGGTGTATTATCAGGTCTACTATATAAGCCTAAGGATGCCGATGAGACAAATCCAAGGCCAACACTTGTTACTACTCATGGATATTTAAACTCAGCTGAAATGCAAGATGCACCAGCTATTGAAATGTCCAGACGTGGTTATGTTGTCTTAGCTCTTGACCAATACGACCACGGGCATTCTAAGAGCAATAGCGAAAACACCGGTTCGTTCATGTCTTTTTGGCCAACATCGATTTACGATGCAGTTCAATACATGTATGACCAAAACTATGTATTAAAAGATAAGGATAAGAACGGAATTATCGCAGTAAGCGGTCACTCAATGGGTGGTTTTTCAACAACCAATGCTGTTATGTATGACCAAGAAGATTTCAAGAAAACTGGTATTAAAAAAATATACGCCCAACTATCAGCTGGGTCAGACCACACTTGGCAAAAAATACTTGGAATCGAAGATCAAGCGATATTAGATTCCATGGATGATAGGTTCATAGGAAAAATCGCTGGTCAATTTGATGAATTTTTCTTCAACCAAGAAGGGCAACCTGGCAGCGTTGTGAAAAAAGACTACGTTAAAACTGATGAAGGAAAGTCTATACTTGAAGATGAAAATCCAAAGAGTGATACTTGGTACGATGTAAAATCTGAAGGAAAAAGAATAATTTATCAACCTTATCAAACACACCCTTGGAATCACTTTTCTAAAGCAACAACTAAAGATATGATTGATTTCTATGACGTAGCTTTCGATGGTTTTAAATCAGAAAAAATAAAGGAAATAAGCAGCGACAATCAAACTTGGATGTACAAAGAGGCTTCTGAATTTATCGGTCTCGTTGGCTTTACAATTTTCTTTATTGCCTTCGCAGGATTCTTATCAGATCTCAAAATTTTCAAAAAAATTAAAACTGATGCTAGTATTCCTCTTTCAATCGAAAACACAAGTCTAGAGACTAAATTCTCTAGCAAACTTATCTTTGCATTTGGACTAATAATTCCAGCTTTAATATATTCAACTGTCTATGAAGGAAAATTATTCTCAAGTGGAATGTTGAGCATAAACTTCATTTCAATAATTATGTTTATATTAGCAATAACAGGTCTAGTTCTAAACAAAGAATATAAAAACATTTATTGGAGCAAAGGTTCTTATTTAAGTCTATGTGCAAGTATTGTTTTATTTATTCTAAGTAAATTTAACGTCTTTAAAGATTCACCAGTCTTTCAGGGACCAACAGTCAATAGAATAGTTACTTGGGCCTTAATTTGTGCAATGTTAAGCATTCTAATTAATGTTTACTCATACCTCTTAAGAAAAGATTATGAAAAAGGAGTAGGTCTATATGAATATGGACTTAAGGGAAATCCAGGAACAATTTTCCTATCTCTGATAATAGCTATAATTGTCTCATTAGTTTCTTATATAATTTTATTCATAATCGATGCAACCTTATTAGTAGACTTTAGAATCTGGTCATTAGCATTCAAAACATTTGAAGCAAGTCATTTAATAGCTGCACTTAAGTATATGCCACTATTCTTTATCTACTACTTAGTAGCAGGTGCAGGTTCAATAATAAACTCAAATAATAAAACAGGGCTTAGATCTTACTTCTATGCATGTATTATTAACATGGGTGGAATTCTACTTTGGTTAGTTCTTCAATATGCTAAACTTTTTACAACAGGAGTAGCCTTATATCCAAATGATGCCCTATCTGGCATCTTGTTAGTGGCATTAGTTCCATCACTAGTCATTGCATTTATAAATACTAAATATCTATATAATAAAAATAAAAATATTTATCTACCAGCCTTCATAAATGCGATCTTGCTAACCCTAATGACCGTTGCAAATACAACCATTTATTTCCAAGTATAAAATAAACTAACAAGGTAAAAGGGACAATAAATATTGTCCCTTTTAGAAAGGATTTTTTATGTATGATGTTATAATTATAGGAGCAGGTGTCACAGGAGCTAGTATTGCTAGAAGGCTATCTGCCTACAAGCTTGATGTATTAGTCCTAGAAAAGGAAAATGATGTATCTATGGGCGCTTCAAAGGCCAATTCCGCCATAATTCATGGAGGCTATGCCGAGCCCCATCATGAGCTTAGGGGCCGTATCTGCTATGAGGGCAGGAAAGAATTTAAGAAGCTTGATGAAGACCTAAATTTCGGATTTTTCGAAAATGGATCCCTCGTCCTTGCCTTTGATGAGGAAGATGAAAGGGAACTTGAAAGGCTCATGGCTATAGGCCTTGAAAATGGCCTAGATGATATAGAAATTATTGACCAAGCAAAACTTAAAAAATTAGAGCCAAATGTGTCCGAAAATGCTAGGTCCGCCCTATACTGCAAAGGGGCTGGCGTTTGCTCACCTTACGAATATGTGATAGCCCTCATGGAAAACGCCATTTCAAATGGTGTTAAGCTTAGGCTTAAAGAAAGAGTAGCAGATATTAGCAAGGATGAGGACATTTTCACTGTAAGGACTGAAGCAGGAAATTCATTTGAAGCGCGATTTATAATAAATGCCTCAGGTCTTGAAGGAGCTAGAATCTCAAAGATGATTACAGAAACAGATTTTACCATCCATCCAAGGTCTGGCGAATACCTAATCATGCAAAAAGACACTGGTTCTAGGATAAAGCACGTCCTCTTCCAAACCCCAAGCCCAAAATCCAAGGGAATCCTTGTTACAAGGACCTACCACAACAACCTTCTCCTAGGCCCAGATGCCATAGATGAAGAAGAAATAGATAAAAGCACCCACATAGAAAGGCTAGCTGAAATTTATAAACTAGCTCAAAAATCTGTAAAAGATGATGTAATCAACCTAAAAGAATTTATCAGGTCCTTTACAGGCCTAAGACCAGCCTCATCTACAGGGGACTTCATAATCGAAAATACTAAGACAAGCGGCTTCATAAATGCAGTTGGCATCCAATCTCCAGGCATCACCGCCTCCCCTGCCGTGGCAAGAATTATTGAAAATATCCTAAGAGATTTAGGACTTAGCTTTGAAAAAGACCCTGATTTTAACCCTCACAGGAAGGCAATTATTAAGTATAAAGAACTAGAGGACTTTAACAAAGTTATAAAAAAAGTAGATCTTCCTCTAGGAAATCCAGAAAGGCTTGTCTGCAGGTGTGAACAGGTAAGTGAAGCAACAATAAGAGATGCCATGAATCGAGGCATCCCTTGCAATAGCTTTGATTCAATCAAAAGAAGAACCAGGGCAGGCATGGGCTTTTGCCAAGGATCATTTTGCAGATCTAGAGTAATTGAAGTTATGGAAAATGAAGAAGGCAAAAATATAGAATCGGACCGCTTCGACTCAGAGCATTCTGGGATTACAAGAGTCAACAAGGCTGATATAAACAAATTTATAAAAGAAATATCCAAATAAAAAAATACCGGCAAGAAATTTTGTCGGTATTTTTTTATTGAAATTTCATTCTTTATTAAAGTTATTTTTTGAAAAACTAGATTATTTAAATCTTAACTAGCCTTGGATGTGGCTACTACTCTTATTCCTGTGCCTGCTACATTTTCTATTACTGTATCACCTATGGCTACAGGGGCTTTTATGTGGGCCTTGTTTATTTCTTTCATTACTTCCATGATTTTTGCTTTTGGAACCCCCTCTTCAGTTTTGACTGATACAAGGTATTCTTTTGCTCCGTCTACCCTTGCTGTAGAAGTTACTGTTCTTACTGGGTTTGTTAGTTCGTTTCTAGCATATACTTCGCCTCTCTTGCAAGTATTGCCTGTGATATTTGTGATTTGTCCATCTTCTACTGTGACGCTGACTGTGCAGCCTAGAGGACAATTTATGCAGGTTAATTCTTTGATCATAAGCTCTCCAATCTTACTTCGATTTTTTCGCTGTTTTTATATAAATCACTTTTCTTTATGACTAGATTTTCCATCTCACCTGGGGCAAATACTAGTTTTCTCTTTTGGGCTACTTCTTTTCCGTCTACTTCGAGTACTAGGCGTGATTTTTGGTAGATGTTATTTACCCTAAATCTGATTACTACTTCATCTCTCATTGAGCTTGGAGCTATATATTGAGGCACTGTATAAGTTACTCCATTGCCTGGCCTAAGGTGAATTTTCTTTTCACCTTCTCCTTTAAATTCATCTTTTATGTAGGCTGCTGCGTTTTCTCCAGCTAGTTCACTTTCTTCTGTTACATAATCTACTAGATCGTGGACGTGGAGGACGTTTCCTGCTGCAAAGACTCCATCTATTGATGTCATCATCCTGTCGGATACTTCTGCGCCTTTTGTCCTTGGGTCCATTTTGATTTCTGCATCCCTACTTAGTTCATTTTCTGGTATTAGGCCTACTGAAAGTAAGATGGCATCGCATTCTACATATTTTTCAGTGCCTGGAATTACTTTCATATGGTCATCTACCTGTGATAGGTAAACACCTTCTACCCTGTCATCTCCTACTATATCTGATATTGTTGTTGAAAAATATAGGGGAATATCAAAGTCATCTAGACATTGGACAATATTTCTCTTAAGGCCTCCTGAATATGGCATAATTTCTGCCACACACTGGACTTTTGCTCCTTCTAGGGTCATACGTCTGGCCATAATTAGGCCTATATCGCCTGATCCTAGGATTACCACTTTTTTGCCTGGCATGAAGCCATCTAGGTTTACTAATTTTTGAGCTGTACCTGCTGAATATACCCCTGCTGGACGGGATCCTGGTATGTTTAGGGCTCCTCTTGGTCTTTCCCTACAACCCATGGCTAGGATTACTGCCTTTGGCCTTATTTGAAACATGCCATTTTCTTCATTCATTAGGGTTAGGGTTTTATCATGGCTAAAGTCCATTACGATTGTATTTAGCATTACATCTATATCACGCCCTGCCACTTCATCTTCAAATCTTCCAGCATATTCTGGACCTGTTAATTCTTCTTTAAACCTATGAAGGCCGAAACCATTGTGGATACATTGGTTAAGGATTCCACCAAGCCTATTATCTCTTTCTACAATTAAGATCTTTTCTATACCACAATCATAGGCCTTGGCTGCTGCTGCAAGGCCTGCAGGTCCTCCGCCTACTACTACTAAATCATAATTTTTCATATAAGTCACCTACTTTACTCTTCCGTCTACATAGTAAGATTCTTTTGAGTTTTTAACTACATCTGACATATCCTCGCCTAGTTCGCGGGCTAAGATTTCCATTAGATGTGGAAGGCAAAATCCTCCTTGGCACCTACCAGCACTTGCTCTTACACGTCTTTTAATGCCATCTACAGTCCTTGCACCTAGAGGCCTATTTATTGCATCTACTATTTCACCTTCTGTTACAGATTCACACCTGCAGATGATTTTGCCGTATAGTTTGTTTTTCTTAATTAGCTCTGAGTGTTCTTCAAGGCTCATCTCACATGTCTTTGGTATTGGTTTTCTATCATAGGTAAAGTCTTTATTTTCTACAAATCCATATTTATCTCCTACAAGATCTGCCATGTATTTGCCTATGGCTGGAGATGAAGTTAGGCCTGGAGATTCTATACCCACGCAGTCAAAGAAGCCTTCTTCACTTTCCCCAATTATAAAGTCACCGCCTATTTCGTGAGCCCTATTTCCTGAGAAGGATGTGATTACCATTCTTACTGGTACATCCTTTACTGTGTGATTTGATTTTTCTATAACTTCCTCAAGTCTTTCTCTCGTTGACCTTCTGTCGTTTTTATCATCTACAAAGTCTGATGTAGGTCCTACAAGGGTGTTGTTATCAATTGTTGGTGTAACAAGGATTCCCTTGCCTTTTTCTGTTGGAAGGTTAAACATTACATGTTTTACAAAACCTGATGTTTCCTTATCTAGAAGAAGATATTCACCTCGTCTGGCCTTGATCTCGTATTTTGTATCAGAAATTTGGTTATGTAGGTCATCTGCATAGAGGCCTGCACAGTTTATCACTGCCTTTGTTTCAAAATCACCCTTGTCGGTGTGTAGAATCCAGTAGTCTTGGGCTTTCTCGATTTTTTCTACCTTTGTGTTGAATTTATAATCTACCCCATTTATATTTGATACTTCTGCATAGGCTATGTTCATTAAAAATGGATCTAGGATGCCTGCTTCTGAGCAATATAGAGAAGCTACTACATCTTCGGTTATGTTTTTTTCTAGGGCTAGGGTTTCTTCTCTATTTAGGATTTTCATGCCTTTTACACCATTTTCTAGACCTTGTTGGTAGAGGGCTTCTAGCTTGTCTAAGTCCTTTTCATCGTGGCATAAAACTAGACTTCCAATTTTTTTATATGGGAAGACAAAAAGCTTGCTTTCTTCATCCATCATTTGATTTCCTAAAATATTGAATTTTGCCTTTAGGCTGCCTGGTTCTGCATCATAGCCGCCATGGCAGATGCCTGAATTGGCCTTAGTTGTTTCTGTACATACATCTTCGTTTTTTTCTAGTAATAAAAATTTACCTTTTTTCTTTGATAGGTGGGCTGCTACTGACGCTCCAACAACTCCACCACCTATAATTATTACATCAAACATCTTTGCTCCTTAAAAATCCTATAAAAAAAAGCAAGCAAAAGTAGCTATACTTTTACTCGCTTATCTCTGCTTTATTAACTTACTTAGATTATATCACAATTTTGATTTTCAATCAAATTTATTCTTCATAGTGCTTGGCCCAGTCAAATGACCTGCCGATGGCTCTTTGCCAATTTCTATCCTTCTTATCTCTTTCTTCCTTGGAGATTTGTGGTTGAAATTCCTTATCAACAAGTCTAAACTCTCTGATTTCATCCTTATCCTTATAGAACCCTGTAGCAAGACCTGCTAGGTAAGATGCTCCTAGGGCTGTTGTTTCAAGTGTTTTTGGTCTTTCTACCTTTGATTGGATCATGTCTGCTTGAAATTGCATAAGGAAATTATTAGCACTTGCACCACCATCTACCTTTAGTTCGTGGAGGGCATGGCCTGCATCTCTTTGCATAGCCTCTAATACATCATTTGTAAGATAGGCAAGAGATTCTAGGGTCGCCCTTACTATGTGGTATTTATTAGTGCCACGACTTAGGCCAATTATTGTGCCCCTTGCATATGGATCCCAATATGGAGCGCCAAGTCCTGTAAAGGCTGGCACTACATAGCAACCATTTGTATCATCAACTTTTGTGGCCATGTATTCTGTATCATCAGCAGCATCAACTATCCTTAGTTGGTCTCTTAGCCACTGGATAGCAGAGCCTGCAACAAAGATTGACCCTTCAAGGGCATAGTCTACCTTGCCTTCTTCAAGGCCCCAGGCAATTGTTGTTACAAGGCCGTTGTCTGATTTTACAGCTTCATCTCCAGTATTCATTAGTAGGAAAGCACCTGTACCATAGGTATTTTTAGCATCTCCTTTTTCAAAGCATGTTTGCCCAAATAGGGCTGCTTGCTGGTCACCTGCTATACCTGCTATCTTGATTTCGCCATCAAAGTAGCCTGGGAAGGTTGTACCATATACATAAGAAGATGGTTTGACTTCTGGGAGCATGCATTTTGGAATATTAAGCATAGATAGAAGTTCATCATCCCATTCTAAGGTGTGGATATTAAATATCATTGTCCTTGAAGCGTTTGAATAATCTGTAACGTGGACCTTGCCACGGGTTAGGTTATAAACTAACCAAGTATCAACTGTACCAAAGAGTAATTCACCATTTTCAGCTCTTTCTTGTCCATTTTCTATATGATCAAGAATCCATCTAATTTTTGTCGCAGAAAAGTATGGGTCTACAACAAGGCCTGTTTTTTCTTGAATCATACCCCTGTAGCCATCTTCAACCAGCTTATCTGCCATGTCTGCGGTTCTTCTGCATTGCCAAACGATTGCATTATAAACAGGTTTTCCAGTGTCCTTTTCCCAAACTATGGTTGTTTCTCTTTGGTTTGTAATTCCAATGGCCTCAATATCTTTCGCCTCAATTCCAAGTTTTGCCATAGCCTCAGTGCATACACCTATTTGAGTGGACCATATTTCTGTAGCATCGTGCTCTACCCAGCCTGGATGTGGGAAAAATTGTGTAAATTCTTTTTGGGCGACAGACATTATCTCGCCCTTTTTATTAAAAATTATCGCCCTATTGCTTGTTGTTCCGGCATCTAATGCCATAATATATTTTGTCATAACCAATCCTTACATTTTCCAAATTTTAGTATTTGATGATGATACTCCAATAGCCCCTGCCTTTAAGGCTGCCATAGCATCTTCCTTATCTCTGATGAGCCCTCCACCAATAAGTGGCACCTGGCTCCAGCCTGTAATTTCTTCGATGATTTTAGGCATTATACCTGGCAAAATTTCTAGAAGATCAGCAGAGGTGTTTTTGATTGTATCCTTGACACTTTCATAAGATAAGCTATCCAAGAGAAAAAATCTTAAGACAGACTTAAGGCCAATCTTCCTAGCTTCATAGGCATTCTGTGCCCTTGTTGTAATTATCCCGTCAGCTTCTGTGTATTTTTTGATAAAACTAGGTGAATAACGAGATGATGACAATCCTTCTATTAGGCCTTCGTGAACATAGACTATCTTATTCTTAGACTTTAATTTCTTGACTATGGTAGGAAGACTTTCTATATTGCCATATAATACAAAAACTAATTTATTATCTGAATACTCTTCCTTAAGACTCTCTCTTAAGTCTTTACCATCCTTGATAGCCATTATTATTGGATTTTCATATAATTCTTCTCTTATATCTAGCATATCTCTCCTCAAAACACACAAAACGAGCCTAATCTTAATCAAGCTCGTTTCTCTCATCTATTATAACATATTAATATATTATCACATTTACTAATTTTTTGCAAGTGTTTTCATAAAATTATCTTAGCTAAGAAAAAAGCTCTAACTCTGATTCAGTTAGGTCTCTATAGTCACCCTCATCTAAATATGGGTCAAGCTTTAAATCTCCTATAGCTATTCTTTTTAAGCTGGTAACTTCATTTCCTAAATTTGAAAAAAGCCTCTTAACAAGGTGAAACTTACCTTCTGTAACCTTAACAAGGGCCTTGTTTGGCTCTAGTATTTCAAGATCGGCAGGCCTTGCTGTATAATCGTCTTCTTTTATATAGACTCCATTTTTAAATTCCTCAATGAAGCTTTTATCAATTGGATCTCTTGTGATGGCCTCATAGGTCTTTGTTATATTTGAATTTGGACTTGTTATCTTATGAATGAGTTTACCATCTGTCGATAGAATTAAAAGGCCAGTTGTATCCTTATCTAGCCTACCTGCTATTGATAAGTCATAATCTAGGTAAAAATCATCCAAAAGGTCAATTACAGTCTCTTCCTCATCTTTTGTAGCTGATAAAACGCCTGCTGGCTTATTCATCATTAGATGGATGTTTTCTATATATTCCACGAAATGGCCCATATAATAGACTTCATCTACATAAGGGTCTACCTTTGTTGATGAATCCTTCACAGTCTCCCCATTTATAACTAGGGCTCCTTTTTTTGCATTTCTTTTTATATTTTTCCTGGTATCAAGGCCGGTATTGCCTATCATCTTGTCGACTCTCATTTTCTCCCCTTTTCTAGGATATTTGCCATGGCCTGACTTAGACTATCATATGATTTGTAAAAATCCTCAAGATAGTCCCTACCCTGATCTGTTATATAGTAATATTTTCTCTTAGGACCTATGTCTGATTTCCTGTAGGTGCCTAGGATTAGGCCTTTTTTGATAAGCCTAGTCAATATTGGGTAGACAGTTCCTTCTGTCATATTGTAAAAACCATTTAGCTTGAGTTCTTCGATTATTTCATAGCCGTAGGTTTCCTTATTTTTGATTATGTGCAGGATTATCCCATCGATCAATCCCTTTAACATTTGCGAATCTATCATTTTATCACCTAGCTATATTGTATTACATAGTAGACTTTTATCAATCTCTTTTGCAAAAATACTTCATCTGGCAGAATTTGCACTTGTTCTTATCTTCGGTCCTTCTTAGGGTGAGGTTTTCATCGATTAATTTTGCAATCTTGTCAATCTCATTTATATCAAAATTTGTTGGGTCTACTTCTATGAGCCTATCTTCTTCTATAAAATAAAGATACATCTTGTTCACATCCTTGCCTGTGGCCTTGACTAGGTGTCTGTAGGTCATGAGCTGATTTTTGTAGGCTTCGATAAAATCTTCCTTATAGGATCCTGTTTTTATATCCAAAATTGACCCGTCTTTTAGGCCTATATCCACCTTTCCCTGGAGAATGTAGAAGTTTCTATCTAGCTTATAATTTGCTTCTACAGCATCTATTTCAAAGTCTCTTTTAGAAAAATTCTCCAAAGGCTCCTTATATTTTGGATTTTCCTTAAGAAAGGCTTCTAATTTTTCCTTATCTTCTGGCCTTAAGGCCATATATTCGGCAAGCTTATGGGTATTGGTACCAAAGGAGAGGGCTTCTGTCTTTAGGGCTTTAAAATCAAATTTTCTGATAAATCTGTAGGATAAAGGACAAGACTTGTAGACTTCTATGTCTGTTGTATAGGCTAGGGTCTTCTTTTCCTTCTCTTCTTCGCTTCGTTTGAAGTCTATTGTTTTTAAAATAGAACTTGGAGGATAGACCCTAGCAAAATTTGTTAGCCTTACATCCTTATTGTTATCAAGTAAAACCAAGAGATTTTTGGCCCTAGTAAAGCCTGTATAGTATTTCCTATAAAAATCTTTTACGAAAGTAAAGTCCTTTGGATCTCTCTTTGCTAGGAAATCATTGGTATTTGCCCTTGGCTTGTCAAAAAGACCAGATATAAAGACTGTATCAAACTCAAGACCCTTGGCCTGGTGGATGGTCATGAAATTTACCGCATCCTTGTGACTTTCGAGGTCTTTTAATTCTTCAATGGCCTTTGATGAGTATAGGTGAAAGATATAAGCTTCTACAAATTCCTGGTAATAATCTTCACCCCTATCACTTCCATAAATCTCATCAAAATCCCTTGCAGCTCCTATGAAGGCAGAAATATTTGTAATCTCCCTTAAGGCTTCCATTTCCTTTTCATCTTTAGCAAGAAAGGCCCTAAAATAATCAAGACCTAGAGCTTGGTAGAGAAGATTTGTGACAGGTATATCAGCTCCCTTTTTAGAATCAATAAAATCCATGATTTCTTTGTTTTGGGCTAGAGACAAATCGTTATTAAGGTCAAAAAGATAATTCATATAGACAATTTTTGCCTTAGCATCCCTGCCATAAGCATTGGCCGGGTCTTCATAATATGGACTAATACCTACTAGCTTCATTAGAATAAAGACAAGGGCCCTTATCTCGCTTCTTTCAAAATATTTAGCAGATTTCTTATTTAATACCCTTAGGCCATTTGCTTCAAAAAAAGCTTGGAGATTGTTTACATAATCATTTCCCAAGGATGGGAATAAGAAGGCGATTTGGCCAAGATTTATATAGGTGGATAAAATTTTTACCACCTTTAATAAATTGCCATATTCATAGGCCCTGGCCCTAACTATTGTATTTGGATTAGATTCCTTAGCCTTGGCTCTGAGATTTTTATCTATTATATCCTTAGCACCCAAGCTTTTAAGCCAAGTACTCGCCCCATCTAGTATATGCTGGTTGGACCTGTAATTTATATCAAGCCTATAAATATTTGCCCTATAGCCCTTGGCCTTATAGAAATTGTCGCTAAAATTGGTTAAGTTTTTTGGATCTGCCCCTCTAAAGGCATATAGAGACTGGTCATCGTCTCCAAAGACCATGATTTCCTTATCCCTGACTAGCTTAAAGGCAATCTCCTGCTGGATGTGGTTGGTGTCTTGATATTCATCGACTATGACAAAGTCAATGTCAGACCTGATTTCTTCTCCCCTTACTGGGTCATCTAAGAGCCTATAAAAATCCCTTAAAATCATCTGGAAGTTGACTAGGTTTCTGTCTGTTAATATTTTTTCATGAGTGAGGAAAATTTTGCCAGCAAAGGCCTCTTTTGGGTCCTCGCTTGCTAGTAATTTTAGGGGGTCGTAGAGCTTGTTTGTTATTTCTTCGTAGATATTTTTTATGGCAAAGACGTCGTTGTAGTCTATAAAAATATCATAGTCTGGGATTTTTTTGTAAAGGTCCAGATTTTTTTCGATTATATAGGTCTCCATCACCGTATCTATGATGGTCTTATCAAGGAAATTCTCATCAAGGACTGGGTATTTTTCCATAAAATCAAGAGCCAAGGAGTGGAAATTTCCTATCATCATATCCTTAAGCTCGGCTCTTATTCCTTCGTTTTTAAATTCTGAAATTATCCTTGTAGAAAGCTCCTTGGCAGCCTTTTTGGTGAAGGTAGTAATTAGAATTCTATTTGCCTGATAGCCCTCGTTTTTTATAAGGCTTACGACTTTTTTGACTATGGTAAAGGTTTTACCAGTGCCAGGGCCAGCGATTACTGCAGCAGGAGTTCTTGCCTTATTTATAATTATATCTTGCTTTTCATTAATCATAACATTAACTCATAGGCTATTCTTGGCTTTTTCTTACCTTCTTCATCAATTAAAATTTTCCCAATTTTTTTAAAGCCATATTTATTTAACAAAGACCTCATCCTAAAATTATCATGGTGGGTATCTATCCTTAGGCTATCAAGATTTAAATAAATTCCATACTTTAGTATCTCCATCATAAATCTTGAACCAAGTCCCTTTTCCCTAGATTCAATATCCACTGCAAAGGTATGAATGGTAATGTAATTTTCCCCATTAAAATCCTGGTCAAGGTCTTTATAAGGTGATTCCTTATCATCAGAAAGGTATGCATAGGCCTTAACCTCCCCCTTATCTTCGTAGACATAAGACTTGCCTTTAATAATTTGATTACAAAGAAAATCCCTATCCATAGACCCAATCTGCCATTGGTCTATACCATCTTCCTTTAGGGCTTTTTTAGCATTTTCTATTATGTATTCAATTTTGTTTATATCTTTAATTTCTGCTCTTCTCATAGAAATATTATACCATAAAAGCTTCTTATCGTTGTTATAATCTTATCAAAGTGATATAATTATAAGAGATAAGCAAAATATGAAAGGATAGTAAATGTACGATTATTTAATTATAGGAAATGGTATAGCTGGTCTATCAGCTGCAGAAGAAATTAGAAAACACGAAGATACAGCGACTATACTCATAGTATCTGATGAAAAGGGTCATACCTATTGGAGAACTAGACTATCAGAGCTAATTGCCAAGGACTTTAACGATGATGAAATCCTTGTCAAGAAAGACCCTTGGTATAATGACAGACACATTGAGGAAAGATTTAACACAAAGGTTGTAAAAATAGATAAGGACAAGAAGCTTGCCTACCTTGAAGATGGAGAAGAGATAGAATATGGCAAGGTCCTAATTGCAACAGGAGCTCATGCCTTTATCCCACCTATCAAAAACGCTGACAGCCAAGGTGTTTTTGCAATAAGAAGCTCAGAAGACCTAGTAGAATTTAAAAATTATGTTAAGGATAAGAAAAAATTAGTTATAATCGGCGGTGGAATCCTAGGACTAGAAGCTGCTGATTCAGCTCACAAGCTTGGCCTTGATATCCTTGTAATTGAAGCCTTTGATTACCTACTAGCTAGACAGCTTGACAGAGACCTTTCAGGCAAATTAGAAAAGGCCCTAAATGAGATGGGAATTGAAACCCTAACAGGCAAAAATACCAAGGAAATCCTAATCGAAGATGGCCACGTTGTTGGAGTAAAGCTATCAGATGATTCAGAAATCAAAGCTGATGCCATCATGATCCAAGCAGGTGTAAGATCTAATATAGAAATCGCCCAAAACTCAGATCTAGCCACAGACAGGGGCATCCTAGTAGGAGAAGACCTAAAGGTAGAAGGCTATGACATCTACGCTGCAGGAGATGTGGCTCAAATAGATAATTTCACAATCGGACTTTGGACAGCCAGCATGGAAATGGGCAAGATTGCCGGTGCCAACATGACTGGAGAACATAGAACTTATGAAAAACCAAAACCATTCTCAACCCTCATGATTGACGACATCAAGCTATTTTCTGCAGGCATGAATTCTGGCGAAGGTATCGAAGAAGAAAAAATCGAAAAAGACGGTAAAATTTACAAACTCTTTAAAAATGGAGATAAGTTTGTAGGCGGTATCCTTTGGGGAGATATAAAATATCAAATGGATGTCAAAGCTATAGTCTTTGAAGGAAAAAATCCAGCTGAAACAAAGCTAGGCACAGAAATATTTGGTCTTTAATTTAAAAAATCCAAGATGATCATAAGGATCGTCTTGGATTTTTTATCTGCTAAATTTATTGATTTGTTAAGTTTAATTTTCTTAAAAGAGTCATAAAGGCTGATAGTACAACTGCTACAACAGATGCTAGAACCATGCCTGATAGGTTTATTGACCCGAACTTAATTGATAGGCCTGAAAGACCAGCTATAAATATTACTGATGTTAGGACTAGGTTTATAGATTTTGAATAATCGATCCTTTGATCTACCAAAAGCCTGATGCCGCTTGTACCGATCATTCCGTAAAGTAGGAAGGTTACCCCGCCGATGACATTGCCTGGAATGGTTGAGATGAAGGCTGCAAGTGGTCCAAAGAAGGCCATAAGGATTGAAACCACAGCAGCTCCTCCTATAACTTGGACTGAATAAACTCCAGTAATAGCCATAACCCCGATGTTTTCACCATAAGTTGTAGTTGGTACACCACCTACAAGACCTGAAATGGCTGTAGAGAAGTTATCTGCAAAGATTGACCTGTGTAGGCCAGGATCTTTTAGAAGGTCCTTGCCGACAATATTTGAAGTAACGACTTGGTGGGAAATGTGCTCGCTTGTTATGACAAGTATTACCGGTAGCATAGCAAGGATTGATTCTACTGAAAACTTAGCCAAGTGGAAGTTTGGCATAGTAAATAGCTTAGCTTCAAGAACTGGTGTAAAGTCAACCATATCAAAAAATACTGCTGAAATATAACCTACAATTATGGCAATTAGGATAGGAATTGTTGAGAAAAATCCCTTAAAGGCTACAGAACCAATAATAGCTGTAAGTAAGGTTATAGCAAAGACTATAAAGTCCTTAGAGCTAGCTGTATCTGTCATAAGGTTAGCACCAATGGCACCTCCTGTGACGGTATTGCCTGCAAGCTCAAAACCAATTAGGGCTACAACAGCACCCATGGCAGCAGGTGGCAATACTACATCAATCCATTTTATGCCAAACTTATAGATAATATAGGCCATGATACAACCCAAAATTCCGACTACAACAAAGGCACCTTGCGCATATTCAAATCCTTGTTTTGCAATAATAGCTGTACCTGGTGCTAAAAATGCAAATGAGGAACCCAAATAAGCAGGTGCCTTGCCTTTAGTAATAAGTATAAATAATAATGTACCAATACCATTCATAAGAAGAACGATTCCTGGGTTAATTTGAAATAAAATAGGAACTAAAACAGATGCCCCAAACATTGCAAAAGTGTGTTGCAAAGATAGCGGCAATAGTAATTTAGCTGGAACCTTGTCATCAATATGATAGATTTTCTTTTCTTTAGACATAAATACCTCCATAAATTTTTCGAGATCTAGGACCCCAAACTTCCTATATAATACCCAAAGAAAGATACTTTGTCAATGAAGATAGAGAAAAGTTTTGCAAATAATTTTATAAGAAATCAAACTTGGGAAAGTAAGGCTGTGAGCCTAACTATAGATTTATTTTAGAGAAAAATATGATATAATATATATGTTATAATTACCCAATCTGATAGCAGAAAGGGGGTGTTTGCAATGGATTTCCTAATATCCCTTTTGATTTCCGTTATGGCAAATGTAAGTGGTTACTATATTTGCAAATGGTTAGACGGAAAATACAATGATAACTAGCCAAAAAAAGGACGAGCTGCAACTCGTCCTTTTTTTCGTTCGCAATGGAACTAATATCCCTTTGGTTAATATTATTATACCCAAAACACCATTTTTTTCAATATCTCTTATAATTCTGGGTTCATTAAATAATTTATTCTAATTCCTCACCATTAAAGGCATCTATAAAGTCATCCTTGGCTCTGTTGGCTTTTTCTTTAGCTCTGTCTACACCGCCTTTGACATTTTCAATACCTTCTTTGACTTCTTTTTTATTTTTCTTTAGTAGGTAGGCGCCTGCCCCTATTAGGAAGGCTCCCTTTGCTATTCTTGAAATAATATTTGGTTTATCTTTGTAGTTGCTTTCTTTAAACATTTTAGATCCTCTTTTCTTTTTATCATCTTTTAAAGCGTCGGTAATCTTATCTGCCGCCGCTATGGCTGCGAGTTTTTTAAATAATCCCATAAGATACTTCCTTTCTAAGATAATACTTATCTTAAGTATTTTATACCCACTTTTTCCTAATCTCTAACAAGTGGCATAGACATACATCTTGGACCACCCCTACCGACTGTAAGGGTTGAAGAATCTAGCCTTATAACCTCTATATCATTTAATTCTAGCATCCTATTTGTGACATTATTTCTCTTATAGACTATAACCTTGCCTGGGGCAATAGCTAGGGTGTTTGACCCATCTGTCCACTGTTCACGAAGGGCTGCAATTGGGTCTCCTCCCCCACATGACAAGAGATTAATCTTATCAAGGCCAAGGGCATCTTTTAGTAGGTCATCTAGGCTCTTATCCATCTGCTCGCTTACAAGATCTCCATTTTTTGATGTAAAGCTTACTGCATGGAAGCTAGAAATAATTCCTGGATGGTAGGTAAAGGTATCAAAATCTATCTGGGTAAAGACCGTATCAAGGTGCATGTAGGCCCTCTCATTTGGAATATTTACAGCAAGAACTTGCTTAACTTCGTTATTTTCATCAAAAATTAGATTTCTAGCAAGCTTTTCTATAGCGTCGATTTCAGTTCTCTGGCTAATACCAACCATGACTAGATTTTCGTTGATATTTAGTATATCGCCACCCTCTATGTGCTTATCTTCATGTCTGCCATAATAGTCTTTGATATCCTTATATTCTGGGTGGTATTTGAAGATATAATCAGCATAGATAGTCTCACGAGACCTGGTTACAGAATACATGGCATTTATTGAAACACCATTTGCTATTGATGAAAAAGGGTCTCTGGTGAAGTATAAGTTTGGCATAGGATTTATAGCTGTGTATCTTTCGTGGCTTACAACCCTATCTCTAAGATGGTTAAAGGCATCAATTTCTGCAAGGCTAATGCCAGCCATAGTTTTTTCTACAAACTCTTTATTATCCTTAATACTTTCTAAAAGATTCTTAGATTCCTTGAAAATATCAGCATTGACAAGACCTGCCTCATCTAAATATTCTTTTAAAAACTTCTCCCTAAGGCCATCATTTGCACTAAGAGTTTCAGCCATAAGGTCTTCAAGATAAACAACTTCCACCATATTATCCCTAAAAATCTTCGCAAATTCATCATGCTCTTCCTGGGCCTTTTCTAGATCAGGAATATCATCAAATAAAAGCTCATCTAGTAGGTTAGGGGTAAGATTTAAAAGCTCATCTCCAGGTCTGTGTAGCATAACCTTCTTAAGGGTCTTGATTTCATTATTTACATTAATTCTTGCCATATCTCCTCCAAAATATTTTTTAAAAAAGGGACTATTGTAGACAAAACTACAAAAGTCCCTATTATCAACCGGTATAAGCCGATATCTTTAATTTTCTACCTATATTATAGCACGATTTTTCATTTTCGGCTAATATTGTTATATTTTTAGCAATCACTTTCTAAAAAAAGACCAGCTGGTCGCTGGTCCTTATTTTCTTATTGGAAATCTGCTTCGAATTGACCTTTGAATGCTTCCATTTCTGCTTTTACGTCAGCATCTGGGTTTGATAGGATTTCTTCTAATTTTGTTGCTATATCGTTGTAGGCTTGTTGGCTGCCTGATACAAGTGGTCTTGAGAATAATTTCTCACTTGCTGGTGCTAGGATTGGAGCTATTTTTGACTCTGAATTTTTGTATTCATCGCTTTCTACAGCGCTCTTTCTAGCTGGCATGTAGCCTGTTGCTAGACCAAATTTAATTTGTTCTTCTTTGCTTGCTAGGTATTTTATAAATTTGAAGGCTGCATCTTTTTCTTCATCACTTGCACCTTCAAACATATATACGTTTGTACCTTGTTGAACAGCTTTATCAGCTGGATATGGCATTACATCGTAGGTGAATTTATCTTCTACACCTTCTTTTACATATACTTCACCAGCATTTGATCCAATATAGCCTGCTAGTTGTTCATTGGCAAATGGACCTGATAGGTATTGGTCTGTTCCTGCTATTCTGAAGTAGCCTTCTTTGATACCATCTAGGTAATAATTAACCGCTTCGATTGACTCAGGACTTGTTACATCTAAGTCTGGACCAAAGTCTATGCCTTTGTTTTTAAGGTAGGTTACGTAGAAGTTTGATAGAGAGTCCCAACCGAAAGCTGGAATGCCTTTTTCTTCTTTGATTTTCTTTGCTACTTCTTTTAGCTCTTCAAAGTTTGTTGGGTTTTCTAGTTTTAGTTCATCAAATAGGTCTTTGTTGTACCAAAGAACTTCTGTTGATTTGTTAAATGGTAGGCCGATGATTTTGCCATCTTGTTCGATTTCGTTTCTTACGCCTTCAAAGATGTCATCATAATCTTCAATTCCGCCTTCGGCTTTTACCCTATCTGTTAGGTCAGCTACCATGCCTGCATCGCTAAATTGTAGCATCCAGTCAGGATAAGCTTGAGTTATAGTTGGAAGGTCTTTAGGTGATTGCATTGTTGCAACTAGGATTTGGTTAAGATCACCATATCCACCTTGGTGTTGAAGTGTTACTTTTATATCTGGGTTTTCTTTTTCAAAGTCAGCTACGATTGCTTCTAGAGCTTCGCCTTGTCCGCCACCCATTGCATGCCAGAATTTGATTTCTGTCTGGCCTTCTTTGGCAGGTTCTGCCTTTTCTTCTTTAGAATCTTCCGCTTTTTTAGATTCTTCTACCTTAGTCTCTTCTTTAGGAGCTTCGTTTGATGTAGATCCACATGCTGAAAATACTCCTAGACTTAAGACTAGCGCTGCTAATAATGATAATTTCTTTTTCATTTTTACCCCTTATTTCTCCTTTTTAAAGGTGCTTCTCGGCTAATTATTTAGCTACGTTCTTACAATAAATATATACCCCTCTAGGGATTTTTTTCAAGATTAACCTTTTATACCTCCAAATGATACTCCTCTTAGGATTTGCTTCCTGAAGATAAAGTAAAGTATAAGAATTGGTAAGATTGTAATGGTTGATGCTGCCATTTGTAGGTGGATTAATTGACCTGCTTCTGTGGCAAATGATGATAGACCATTTGATATTAGCCTCATCTTTGTTGTGTTTGTAACAAGGATTGGCCATAAGAATGAGTTCCAACCTGTTATGAAGTTAAGCAGGCCTATGGTAAATAGGTTTTGCTTACACATCGGTATCATAACCCTTCTTATAAATTCAAAGTCGCTTGCCCCGTCTACCTTGGCTGCATTATAAAATTCCATTGGGACAGATTTTAAAAATTCTTTTAGGTAGAATATATAAAATACTGATGCCAAAAATGGGATTATTAGTGCTGTATAGGTATCTAATAAACCTAGCTTGGCTATGGTTGAATAATTGGTGAAAATTATTATTTCAAAAGGAACCATTAATAAGGCTAGCATGAAATTTTGTAAGACTGTTTTTCCCTTAAAGTTTAGGAAATTTAGGGCAAAGGCTGCAAGTACTGTTGTTATCAGAGTTCCCATAGTATTTATTAGGGATACAAATACTGTGTTTACAAAATATCTTGCAAATGGAGCTGCCTTCATGGCCTCTACATAGTTTGCAAATTGTGGGGCCTTTGGTAAAAGCTTAGGCGGAATCTGTGTTACCTCTCCAAAACTCATTAATGATGATGATATCATGTACAAAAATGGGAAGAGGGTTACTGCTACCATTATTATTATGAATATGAATGATAAAACTTTTAATACTTTTCTCATTTTAACCTACCTTGATATCATCTTTATTATTTTTCTTTGAGCAAAGGTTAGGACTAATAGGAAGAGAAAGAGTAGGACTGCTGCTGCCATGGCTTGACCGTACCTATATTCCACATAAAACTTCCTATATATATAAAACACTGCTGTTATCAGCCTATTTCCCACACCTGCCTTGCCATTAAAGAGGGCGAAAATCTGATTATAAACCTTAAAGGCTGAAATAAAACTTGTCAAAAACAAAAATGTAATTATGCTTGTAAGCTGTGGGAGGGTTATCTTTTTAAATTGCTCCCAGCCGCTTGCCCCGAAGGTGTCAGCTATCTTATAATAAGACTCATCTATTCCCCTAAGACCAGCTAATATCACGATTATATTAAAGGCTAGGGCATTCCACACACCAAATATAATGGCTGCTAGCATGTTGTAGTCAGGATTGTTTAAAAAATCAATTGGACCTATACCCACAAAGGATAGCATGTGGTTGATAAAACCATATTTGCCATTAAATAAATACCTAAATACGATACCTACAGCTATTACACTTGTTAGGTAAGGTATAAAAAATATTGTCTCAAAAAACTTATCTCCCTTAATTTTCTCATTTAGGATTAGGGCTATAAACATGGAAATGATTATAGACAAAGGCACGACTGTGACCGAATAAATCAAGGTATTTTTCATAGCCAGCCTAAAGAGCTTGTCATTTAGGACAATAGGGAAATTTTGAAAGCCAACATAGGTTGGATTCATGATGTTATTGTTGTGAACACTCATGTAGAAGGTTCTAATAAGTGGATATACATTAAATACCAGTATAAAGAATAAGGCAGGAAGCAAGTATAACCAAGCCTTGTTGGTCCTTTCTGCCCTGTAGGAGGACTTTTTCTTCATTAGTAGACTCTCTTTCCATCTTCTTCAAATATATAGATTGCCTTATGATCAATTGAAACTCTAATCTTTTCCCCATCTTTTATATCAAGGGCTGAATCGACAACCATCCTTGATGCCTGGCCTAGGATATTAAAATGCAAGATCATATAACGACCTATCATTTCCCTAGTTTCTACTTCTATTTCTAGGTCCCCATTTGGATCAAGCTTGAAATGCTCAGGCCTAATTCCTACTAGGTAGGTATCCTTATCAAGATTTGCCTTTTTTCTATCTTCGATAAGCTTTGATTTATCTAAGAATAGATTGTCCCTGCTTATAGAATCTTTTGTATTATCAAGCTCGTAAATATTTATTATAGGATTGCCTATAAATTTAGCTACAAAGAGGTTTGCAGGCTCTAGATATAGGTTTTGTGGCTTATCAAATTGTTGGATGACTCCCTTATCCATTAGGGCTATGTAGTCACTAATTGATAGGGCTTCTTCTTGGTCGTGGGTTACAAATACAGTGGTAACACCTACAGATTTTACTATATTTCTGATTTCTTCTCTTATAGATAGCCTTAGCCTAGCATCCAGGTTACTTAAAGGCTCATCTAGAAGTAGGGTCTTAGGATTTTTAACTAAAGCTCTAGCTATAGCCACCCTTTGTTGCTGACCACCAGATATTTGGCTAGGCTTCTTATCCTTTATATCTGTAATGTAGGTAAGGTCCATATATTTTTGGGCTCTTTTAATAGCTTCTTCCTTTTTAATCTTATGCTCACCAACAGTTAGGGGAAAGATTATATTTTCAAGGACTGTCATATGTGGATATAGGGCATAATTTTGAAATACCATTCCTATATCACGATCTTTTGGGTGAAGATTTACAATCGAATCATTATCAAATAGGATATCTCCCTCAGTTGGGTCAAGTATACCCGCTATAATATTTAGGATTGTAGACTTACCACAACCAGAAGGACCAAGAAGGGTCACAAGGGCTCCTTCTTCTATATCCAGATTGACAGATTTTAAGGCTTCATAGCCATTTTCATAAACTTTTCTTAAATTTTTGATATTAATCATTTAATCCTCTTTCATACCAATGGGAATTTTAGTAATAGATACAACATCACAACCATCAAAATTATACCAATCAGGGTAAAAGCATCGATTTGCTTTTTTAAAGCCATGATGACTAGGGATATTGATAATAAAAATAACAATAAATATAATTGCACAAACAAATCACTAGCCGGGCTTATAATCGATATAAATAGGGCTATTGCGGCAAGTAAAGCTGTCACAATGCTGACATAGGCATATACCCTTTTGCCATCTATTATGAAGTTAATTAAGCTAATTACAGCTGTCACCGCAAAGATTGGCATAAAGATATTTTTTAAAAATATAATTATCATTTAAACCTCTCTATTTTAATTATAACATATCTTTTAAATTTTTTTACAAAAATAAGGGCCTAAAGCTAAAAGAATATTTTTTATATTTGCCTTATGAATTATAAAACCTTCTCTGAGCCAGTAAGGAGACGCCTTATAGCCTATTTAAGATTTATTCTTTTGCTTAGTACCCTTCTTTGTTATTTATTTTTTAATGAGTAGGTCACTTCTTATATAACCTGTTTTGCCATTTACTGTTACCCTTGTCCAGCCTTCAGTTTCGCCTAGGTTTAGGATCTCATCATTTGGTCCTACTTCGGCTACTATGGATGAGTTTTCTGATGGAGCAAGTCTCATATTTACGCTATCTTTCACCATGACTTCTACCCCTTCTTCTAGGTCTCTGCCAAGGTCTTTTTCTTCTTCTACCTCTTTTTGCAAATCAGCTTCTTCTTGCTTTTTATCTTCTGTATTTGCTTCTTCTGCTACTTGGCCTTCTTCTCCTTGGGGATGTCTTACTGATACATAAGAATCATTTTGGCAAGAAGCTAAGAAAATTACAAGACCTAAGATCAAAAGTGTTTTGATTTTTTTCATTAATTGCCTCCAAATAAGTCGTCTAGTTCATCGCTTTGGTATTCATAATCTGTAACTACCACGCCAAGGATTTTAGCCCCTGTGCTTTCTAGTTGGTCAACAGATTCTTCAAGGAGATAGGTTCTTGTTGCTTCTTCATTGGTTAGGATTACTGTCTTATCAGCTAGGCCACAAAATACATTTGCCTCTGCTATGTCAATATTTTCCTTTGTGTTTACAAAGATATAGTCGTATTTTACCATAGCCTCATCAAAAAAACTTTTGATTGCTGATGGCTCTAGATACATATCTTCATAATCAGCTACCCTACCTGTCATAAGAAGGTGGAGATTATCATTTTCCTTTACCAAAACTTCATCAAGGGCATAATCTCCAAGCAGGCAATCTACAAAGCCCCTCTTGTTATAATAGCCCTTCATCTCCTCAAGCTCATCGGCCCTGAGATTGGCATCTATTACTAGAATTCTTTCGTTTTCTTCTGCCAGGTGACCTCCCATTACTAAGATTGTATTTATCTTATTTGTCTTATCATCTGTCGCAGTGAAGGCTACTATAGCATCTGCTGGATCAAGCTTGCTTGTTAGCTTATCTTCTAGATTGTAGAAGGCTTGGAGAAGTATCTCTCTTCTCTCGTCTACTTTTTTTCTTCTAAACATCTAAATCTCCAATCTTATACTTAGGAAGCTTGCCTAGGATTTCTAGCTTGCTTGAAGCCTTGCTTGCTTCTTCTTTTAGAGGTGAAGCAAAAACTATTTCTTCTCCCTCATCTTCCTGCTCATCTACCGCTTCCTTGGCCAAGTCTATAGCACTTCTGTCGATTTTTCTAGTTTCACCAAAGTCTTCTTCCCTATCTTCTATCTTCTCGATAGGTTGGGTGAAGGTTTCTTCCTTAATTTCTTCCTTGATTTCTTCTTGTTTTTTGATTTCTTTTTTGTTTTTTTCTACTTGCTTTTTAACTTTTTTTTCTTTTTGCCTGTAGTCTTTCTTTTCTTGTTTTTTAAGCTTGTTATTATATCTTTTAACTGATACAAAAGATCCTAATAGGTAAAGTAAGAATCCTAGGCCACCAGCAATCCCTGCATAAGTTAGGCTATTGTCAATAGCCTTGGCATTTTCATAAGAATATTCCATTACATTTGCACCAGTATTGTAAATATTGTTAATAACTGTTGCAGAAAGGTCTGCATATTCATCTGCCAAATCTTCTGCCCTAAGCTTGTTTGTGTCTGTGACTGATATGTCAACGACTGCAGAGTTATCCAGAGCCTTTATCTTCATCTTGCTATCTAGTTTTGATAGGGACCAATCTATCTTTAGATTATCCAAGGTCCTTTGTTTAATAGCATTAGAATTGATTACATTTGCAAAGTCATTTGCAGAATTTGCCTCATCTAAATTTTCTACTGAACTTGTCACAAGCTTTGTACTTGCCCTGTATTCCTTAAAGCCTGCAAAATTCAGACCAAAGTAAACAAGCATGGCCACAATTATTCCGGCTATAATTGATGACAAGGTAGCTTGAAACATCGATTTTTTATTTTCCATCTTCTCCTCCATATTGACTAGCACCTTCAAGCATGAGCTTGCGTGCTGCACTTTTTTCTACTTTTCTTAACATCTCAGGATGCCTTATTAAAAATTGTTCTATATAAAGCCTATAGGCCTTTGGAAATAAGGCCCTGGCAAGCTTTCCCTTATCTAGGAAAAACTTCTCATTAAAACCCTCAAACCAGGTCGACTCATCGTTGTAGACTCTTGCTATAAGGTCGGTATTAGTCCTTGCCTTTAGGCCGCTTCTAATGCAATCTAGGATAAATATTGAGTCTTCCCCAGAACCATTTTCTGTTCCTGCCCCAAAATTGGTATTGAGGTAGATATTTTTCCTAGCTACAGCCTTTCTATCAAAGGCAAAGTGTACAGAACCATAGGTCAGGCAATTATAAAAGCCAAGCTTCTTATTTTCCTTAACCTTTATAATCTCTCGACCATCCTGATAAATTATTGTCTTAAATACGAAAAAATCAACATCCGGATAGGAAATAAATCCATCCTTGACCCTGGCTAGGTATCCTTCTTCAAAGACCTCATCATCATCGGCAAATATTACTATATCAGCATCTGAATTAAGTAGGCCTAGGTTTCTGCTTCTGGCAAGGCCCCTAGTATCTGTCGATATCATCCTCACCTTAAAATCATCTGTAACAATTTCTTCATAGCCATTGTGATCAGTCTGATTTATGATTAGGGCGTCACTTTCCAGATTAAACTTCTTATAAAAATCAATACTCTCCACATTCATAGCAGAGATTAATACTTCAACATTCATTATTTTCTAGTAGTCTCCGCCTTTTCCCAAGTTGGCTTAGAATAGCCTCTTAGCTCCCTATAAGCCCCTATTATTTGGGCCAGCATCATGGCACAGTAATATCTCGGGAAGTAGAATATCTTGCTCTTTGCTCCTGATAATTGGCCAATTATTGCTAGGGCGTAAAAACCTATTTGCATCAAGAAAAATGACCCGTAGAATACTCCCTCTCCTAGTAGGAAGAAGTTAGTAACTAATAAAACTATATGAAAAAAGGCCTGCAAATATCTTAGGGTCTTGTGGTTGAAGGTAAAAAATGAAAACCATCCATATTCAAATATATTTAGCCTTTTGAGGTTGGTAAATATATTGGTAAGGATCCTTCTTTGCATCCTGACCTTTCTTTTAAATTCATCTGCTGTAGTCTGACCGGCCTTCTCAAAAGCCACAGCCTTTGGATTATAAAGAGCTCTCTTGTGATTTAGGGCTGCATATAAAGGAAGTTCATAGTCGTGGCTATTGACTAGGTCAATGTGCCTGTAGTCCTTTTTCCTTACAGCATAGATTGCCCCGTTGCCGTTGGTTATTGTCTTGATATTTGATTCGATTTTTCTCATCTTAAGCTCAAAATTCCAATAGGTATTTTCAGCTACAACAGATGAAATCTCATCATCTTCGTGATAGATCAAAGAGCCGCACACATATTCTATATCATCGTCTACAAAATAAGATACAAGCTCGCTTATGGCATTTGACTTAAACATAGAATTGGCATCAGAAAAGACAATAATCTCGCCCTTAGCCACTTCCACCGCCTCGTTTTGGGCATTGGTCTTGCCAAGATGGTTTTTGACAGTGTTTATCCTAATATCATAGTCAGGATTATTTCTAATAAATTCTTCACAAATTTCAACTGTCCTATCTGTAGAAGAGTCATTTGCAATAATAACTTCATATGTTGGGTAGTCAGTTTGAATTATGTTTTCAAGCTTTTTTTCTATGACATCCTCTTCGTTGTAGGCAGAAATAATAACCGACACGCTAGGTTTGATAGAATAATCTTGGTCGTTTTCTCTTTTGATAAGCTTATCCAAAATCAAAAGAGTAAGAGGATAGCCTATCATCGCATAAAATAAGGCAAATCCCGCTAAGTAAAATAAAATTTTCATACACTTCTCCTATTATCTAATTATATTATAAAGGACCATACTATTTCAAGGAGAAGGGGCTTTTTTATTGAAATTTTGCTCAAATTCCTATTAAATAAAAAACCTGCTAAAAAAGCAGGCTAAATTAAAAAGTCAAAAACTCTAAATTTTTTTAAAAAATTAGGCATGATAAACACGCCTGCATTCATCCTTAACAAATAAGGCTTATATATTATACTTTTTTGTACACAAATCGCTTCATATAGTAAAAAATCTATTGCTTCTTTGGGAAATAAAAGGATAATATCTTAATAAAATAAGAATGGAGTCATTATGAATATAAAATTAGACATCTTACAAAGCCTAGGCCTTGCAATCGTCGCCCTTATCCTAGGCATGGGTCTAAAGAAGAAATTTTCCTTCCTTAGGACCTTTTTTATCCCCGCCCCTGTAATAGGCGGCCTACTTATAAGCCTTTTAGTTTTTATCCTAGGCCAAGCTGGACTTGCCTATTTTGAATTTGATAAAATTCTCCAAGACTTCTTTATGAATATATTTTTCACAGCCATCGGACTTTCAGCATCCTTTGCCATGCTTAAAATGTCTGGGTCCCTTGGACTAAGGCTAGCAATCGCTATAATTATCCTTTTGCCACTCCAAAATATAATCGGAGTCACCCTTGCCAAAGTCCTTGGCATAAATCCCCTCCACGGTATAGCCATGGGCTCTACATCCATGACTGGCGGCATCGGATCTGCCATAAGCTTTGGCAAAATCATGGAAGATTTGGGAGCAAGTGGGTCTACATCAATTGGAGTTGCTGCTGCTACCTTTGGCCTTCTAGCCGGATCTCTTGTGGGTGGTCCTACAGCCAAAAGGCTGATAAATAAATACACCCTAAAGACAAAGGGATCCCCGTCAGGTCTTGATAATAAGAAAATATCTGCCCTTATCAATCAAGAATCCCTAACCCAGGCCATAATCATAATCGGCCTTGCTGGACTTTTAGGGACTTTTATCAATAAAATCCTCGCCCTAACCGGCCTTAATTTCCCATATTATGTGGGCTGCCAATTTGGGGGACTAATCGTAAGAAATATCTACGATGGCCTAAGAAAGCCGATAAATATGACAAATATAGACACTGTAGGCAATATTTCCCTAAGCCTATTTTTATCCCTAGCCCTAATCAACCTCAACCTTAAAGCCATAATGAGCCTAGCTGGCCCTATGGTCATAATCATGATTGCGCAAGCTATCTTCATCAGACTATACACAAGCCTAGTCACCTTCAACATCCTTGGCAGGGACTATGATGCAGCAGTCATGGTTGCCGGCCACTGCGGCGTAGGCCTTGGCCAAACCCCAAATGCCATGGCCAATATGGAAGCCATAATCGAAGAAAAGGGCCCAGCAGATGTAGCAATGTTTATCTTTCCAATAGTATTAGCTATTGCTGTTAACCTCACAAATCCTATAGTAATCACTTTCTTTATAAATACATTCTCATAAAAAAACTGGCCCTAGAGGTCAGTTTTTTCTCGCTTCGCTGCGAACCACTCCGTGGAGGGCCCTCTGTGCGCCGGGCAGGCTTTCTCGCTTCGCTCGACCATTTCATGGAGAGTCCTCCACGAGCCGGACAGGCTTGTTTCTAACTATTAAAATGCCTAGCTGGCAAAGTTATTATCTCATTTATCTCTTTTGGAAGCTTAATGTCTCTTGTGAGGGCTGCAAAGCTTATGGCATCCTTGCCATACTTTCTCCTGATTTCATAAAGGGCCTTGTCGCAGGATTCGCTTTTAAAATACTTCTCATGGTCTAGAAACATATCTAGTTGGCTGCCAGAGCCCTCTTTCATCAGCCTTATGGCCCTAATTCCCACGGCCCTGACTGGCATATCCCAGTCGTATTTTTCCATAAAAAGCTCGTGGGCCTCTTTGGCAAGGATTATAGAAGATTGGGTGTTTAGGGGCAATTCTTTCTGGAAGGTCTGGGAAAATAAATCCTTATTTCTGACAAAGACTTCCACCCCACCAGCCTCAAGACCGGCTTGCCTTAGCCTTCTTGATACCGAAAAGCTTAGCTCTTGGAGGACATTTTTAACCTCGCTGTTATTGACTAGATCACTCCTGCAGGTAGAAGAATTGCCAATAGTTTTTATGATATCCTTGTGGTTGATATCAACAACAGGACGAGCATCCCTTCCATTGGCATAGGTCCAAAGATAGACCCCATTTACCCCAAGCAGGTTTTCTAAAAGGCTTACAGGAGCCTTTGCAAGCTCTCCTAGGGTGTAAATGCCTATGCGATTAAGCTTAGACTTAGTCGCCCTGCCTATGCCTACCATTTCCTCGACAGCCAGTGGCCAAACAAGGTCCTGCCAATTATCCTGGTCAATAGTTGTGATGGCATCAGGCTTTTTCATATCTGAGCCAAGCTTGGCAAAAATCTTGCAAAAAGAAACGCCAATACTCACAGTAAGACCCACCTCCTCCTTCATCCTCCTAGAAATCTCCCTAGCTATATCAAGGCCTGTCCCAAAAAGTTTGGTAGAGCCAGATACATCTATAAAACACTCATCCAGGCCAAAAGACTCCACCTGATTTGTATAATCATAATAAATCATCTTGGCCATCTTTGAATGCTTAAGATACTGGTCATATTGAGGAGGAACCAGGATTAGGTCCCTGCATTTGGTAAGGGCCTGCCAAATAGGCTCACCAGTCTGAACCCCCATCTCCTTAGCCTTTTGGCTTTTGGCAAGGATGATGCCATTTCTATTTTTAGGATTGCCAGCCACAGCCATAGCCTTGCCCTTGAGGGCAGGATTAAGCTTAGCCTCTATAGAAGCATAGCAGGCATTCATATCTGAATGTAGGATAATTCTTTTCATAACAACTCCTCTTGAATTTCATAGACTATTAATGTATAATTAAGACAATAAATGACTTAAGATAATTATAGGACAATAAGAGTCCTTTGTCAAGCGCAAAATAAAAATATTAGACTCTAAGAGTCTAGAAGGAGAGAGAAAATGAGTTTCGCCACCAAATTAAAAAAGCTAAGAGAAGAAAAAAGACTAACCCAACAAGAGCTAGCAGACATGGTAGATGTCTCCCTAAAGACCATCTCCAGATACGAACTAGGCTTGTCCAAGCCTAGATATAGAAAGACCTACGACCTACTAGCAAAATCCCTAGACACCAGCCACGACTACCTAGTTACCGATGAAGAGGACTTCGTCCTCACAGCCCGTGAAAACTACGGCCTAAAGGCTGGCGTCGAAGCAAGAGAGCTGGTAGACGGAGTAGTAGGACTCATGGCAGGAGGGGAAATCCCAGAAGAAGACAAAAAAGCCATCCTAGATGCAATCTCAGAAGCCTACTATATAGCTAGACAAGAAAACAAAAAGCACGGTAGACTAAAGGATAAATAATGACCTACTCATACGATCAAATCTATGAGGATACCCTTGACCTAATCAAAAAACATGACAGCAGAAATCCAAAAGAAATCCTAAAAGAGCGTGGAGTCCACCTCATAGCCTTCAAAAGTAACACTAAGCTTCTAGGCATGTACAAAATCATCAAAAACTCCCGCTTCGTCTTCTACAACCCAAACGTAGACTACAGGATCTTAAACATGGTCTTCGCCCACGAGCTGGGCCATGACATCTACCACCAGGCCTACGCAGCAAAAGGCATGGTAGAATACCAAATCTTTGACATAAATAACGAAATGGAGCTAGAAGCAAATATCTTCGCAGCCCATCTCCTCCTAGATGAGAAAAGCCTCCTAGAAGATGTCAAAGAAGGCTACACCTACAATGAGCTAGCAAGCATGTACGATGTCAACGTCAACCTCATGATTTTCAAACTCAACGAAATGCACAGGATGGGTATGCCCATCAGAAAAGAAAACCCGACCAGTGCCGACTTTTTCAGAAATATAGACGGCAAAGACCTAAAAAACATGGAGTGCTACTAATGGCCAAAAGAATAGTCGACCTAGTCAAAGACCTAATCCTAGATAAAAAAGACATAAAAACAGCCATCGACATGACAGCAGGCACAGGCAAAGATAGTAAATTCATCCTAGAAAACACAAAAGTAGAAAGCCTCACAGCCTTCGACATCCAAAAACAAGCCGAAGAAAAAACAAAAGCCCTAATAGGAGAAGATAAAAGATTCACCTTCATTCTAGCAAGCCATGACCAAATAGATAAATATATAAAAGACCCCGTAGACCTTATAATCTACAACCTAGGCTATTTGCCAGGAGCAGACAAAACCATAACAACAAAGGCAGAAAGTACCCTAAAAAGCCTAGAAAAAGTCCTAAAGCTTATAAAAAAAGGCGGCCGCATAATACTAACAATCTACCCAGGCCACCCAGCCGGAAGGAAAGAAAGCCAAAGCCTAGAAAGCTACCTAGAAAGCCTAGACAATAAGACCTACTCCATCCTAAAAATAACCTACACCAACAGACCCAACAACCCACCCTACATCCTAGTAATAGAAAAAGAAAAATAGCCAAAAGCAGTAAAAACACTTACTATTGGCTATTTTTTTTTGGGAAAGAATATTTACTTTCCCAAAAATTTATCCCTCTATAAAAAAGGCCTCCACATGATAAAACATGCAGAAACCCCCGATCAATCTACATGTATTATATCATAAATTTATAGCATATCCAAGCTACTAAGTAAAAAATGATGGAAGCTTATTAAAGCTTCCTACTAATTCCCTTGCTTCGACCGTAGTGGAGAAGTCTATTAGTACCGCTTTGGTGATATTTTCTACTATGGCGAAGCACAGCTTTATTTTCAAAGCCTTCGAATATAGTAAATTGTTGCTCTTAGTCTGTCTTAGGATTTCAGTTTTCGTAATAGGTCTCTCGACTACGCTCGAGACAAGGGGCATTGTGTTTCTCAAGATTTTCTCATATTTCCTCAATGTTTTTTATATAGAATCAATTCATATCTATCCTAAAGATAAGTTTATAGCCCATATCCTCCCATTTCGAATGTAATGGGAAATCTCATGGTTTTGTATATCGTGGGTTTTGTATTTACATCGGTGATTTGTTTATATAGCCTTCGAATATAATAACATATCGTGCTTATTATCGTCTTGGGATTGAAGCAAGCCCGTCCGGCTCTGGGAGGACTCTCCATGAAATGGTCGAGCGAAGCGAGAAAGAAAGTAATAGCTATCTCCGCTTCGATCTATAAAAAGGAAAATGAAGGAAGCTTATAGAGCTTCCAACTCCCCCCCTTGCTTCGACTTTCGTGGCAAGCCCGTCCGGCTCTGAGAGGACAAGTCTATTAGAAATGGTTTGATGTTACTATTTACTATGCACAAGCCACATATTTATTTTCAAAACCCCACCAACTATCACAATCCAACCCAAAAAAACAAGACCCAATTAAGAGTCTTGTTTTTTAAGTTTCAGATAAGTTTATTTATCTTCTTCTTCTTTTTTCTTGCTTGCAAGTAGTCCTGCTATTGAGATTCCTGATAGTCCTATTAGTCCGCTTACAGAGCCTACGCCTGTCTTGACGTTTGCGCCTGCTTTCTTACCTTTAGTATTTGATCTCATTTCTTTCTTAGCTTCTACTTGATAGATTAAATCATCAGCATTTATGAAGTTCTTTGAACCGTCAGCATAGATTAGAGTAGCGTTACCCTTATCATCTACAATTACATCGCTTGCAGCTGGATTAGCCTTCTTAACTTTGTCGATTACTTCTTGTTTTTCTTCATCTGTTAAGTGGTTCTTATCCTTTACGCCAGTTTTTTCTGGTGTAATAGCTGGGTTCTTTTCTGCTTCTGTTTTTACTTTCTTATTATTATCTTCTTCAGGTTTCTTGTCATCATTTCCTTCATCAGCATTTGAATCTGGGATGAATGGAATATTTATGTGACCATTACCTGATCCATTGTCAGCTTTACCTTTTACTGTTGTTTCTGCAGTACTTGGTTTTTTGCCTTTTTCAGTTTGTTCAACAGTTATCTTGTCATCCTTATTTAATGGCTTATCAGCTGGTACTTTTACTTCCCAGTTTCCGTCTTTGTCAACTGTTGTTTTACCAATTACATTACCATCTTTGTCTTTGACTACTATTTCAGCGCCTGGTTTACCAGTTCCTGTGATTTTGTCATCGCCTTCGGTTGGTTGGTTTACTTTTGGTTTTTCAGATTGTTCTTCATCCTTAATGGTTACTGTGACTTTTGTTTTGTCTTTAGATCCGTCTGGATATTCAACTGTAACATCTACTTCATATGTTCCTGGAGTCTTGCCATCTGGAATTTGTTTTGGATCATCGATTGTAACTTTTGGTTTTTCCTTATCTCCTGGATAATTTGGAACTGTTACTGCATCTGTTATCTCTTTATCTGATGGTTTTTGACCTTTTTCTTTTTCAACTGGTTTTGTTTCAGGTTCATATTTATCCTTGTCTTTGTCATCCTTGATGGTTACTGTGACTTTTGTTTTGTCTTTAGATCCATCTGGATATTCAACTGTAACATCTACTTCATATGTTCCTGGAGTCTTGCCATCTGGAATTTGTTTTGGATCATCGATTGTAACTTTTGGTTTTTCCTTATCTCCTGGATAATTTGGAACTGTTACTG
>NZ_JAMXSL010000014.1:0-50158 GCF_026131715.1 Anaerococcus sp. NML200537
CTTGCTAATTTATTTAAACTTATTTCGCCTTCTTCGTATTCTTTTATTACTTTTTTCTTTAATTCTAAACTATATTTTTTCATTGCAGCCTCTTTTCTAGCTACAACTTTTGGGGAGTCCTACACCCATGCGAAAGGGTCCTTGGCTCTCCCCCTTTGGCGAAGTCATCAGCTTGATGACAAACATTTATTTTAAGACAAAATTACGAAGGATAATAGTAAATAATAATCTCATATTGTATAAGAAAAGAAGGGGTTCTAGGGGAAAATCCCCTAAAATATTCTAATCTTGGATTAGAAATATTCTTATCTTGGATTAGAAATTCTCTCTCATTTTTTTAATTTGGTCTCGTAATTTTGCTGCTCTTTCAAAATCAAGCTCTTCTGCAGCCTTGTACATTTCTGCTTCCATGTTTATTAGGATTGTTTCTATTTCTGCCCTGTTTATTTCTTGGATTTCTTCTACATCTTCTGCTTTTTTGGTTACTTGGATTATTTCGCCTATGTTTTTCCTGATGGTGGTTGGGGTAATATTGTGTTTTTTGTTGAAGGCTTCTTGAATTTTTCTTCTACGCTCTGTTTCATCTATTGCCTTTTGCATGGATCCTGTGATGCGGTCGGCATACATTATTACCCTGCCTTCTGAGTTACGGGCGGCCCTTCCTATGGTTTGTATTAGGGAGGTTTCGCTTCTTAAAAAGCCTTCCTTGTCGGCATCTAGGATTGTTATTAGGGATACTTCTGGTATATCTAATCCCTCTCTTAGGAGGTTGATGCCTACTAATACGTCAAATTCTCCCAACCTTAGCTCTCTTATTATCTCGCTTCTTTCGATGGTCTTTATGTCTGAGTGGAGGTATTTGACCTTGATTTGCTTTTCTGTTAAATAGTCTGTGAGGTCTTCGGCCATTTTCTTGGTTAGGGTTGTGACAAGGACCCTGTCTCCCTTATCAATTGTCTTGTAGACTTCATTTATAAGGTCATCTATTTGATTTTCTGTTGGTCTTATTTCTACAAGTGGGTCTAGTAGTCCTGTTGGCCTTATTATTTGCTCTACAATCTTGCCCCCTGTTTTTTCCATCTCGTATGGGCCTGGTGTTGCTGAGACGTAAATTGTCTGGTTAATTAGCTTTTCAAATTCTTCAAATTTAAGCGGCCTATTATCTAGGGCTGAAGGTAGTCTAAATCCGTAATCTACTAGATTTTGCTTTCTGGACCTATCCCCTGCATACATACCTCCTACTTGAGGAATTGATACGTGGGACTCATCTACCATTAGGACGAAGTCTTTTGGAAAATAGTCGATTAGTGTGTAAGGCCTTGACCCCCTTGGTCTTTGAGATAGGTGGGCTGAATAATTTTCAATCCCTGAGCAAAATCCGATTTCCTTGAGCATTTCTATGTCATATCTGGTTCTTTGTTCAATTCTTTGGGCTTCTAAGAGTTTATTTTCGCTTTCAAATTCCTTGATTCTCTCTTCTAGCTCTTCTTCAATTGTAACTATTGCCCTTTCAGTCTTCTCGCTTGTGGTAGCGTAGTGGCTGGCAGGATATATATAGCCGTGGGAAAGCTTTGATAGAACCTTGCCTGTTAGGGGATCAAATTCTGAAATCTGATCGATTTCATCTCCAAAAAATTCAACCCTGATAGCCTTTTGGTCAAAACCTGCTGGGTAGATATCAAGGATATCGCCCCTAGCCCTAAAGGTCCCCCTGTCAAAGTCCACGTCATTTCTCACATATTGGACGTCAATAAGCTTTTTCATTACCCCTGCCGGGCTTATTTCTTGGCCAGGTCTTAGGGATACGACTAGCTTTTTGTAATCAATCGGATCTCCCAGACCATAAATACAGGAGACAGATGCCACAATTATAACATCTCTACGCTCAAAAAGAGCCATGGTCGCAGAGTGGCGCATCTTGTCAATCTCATCGTTGATGGATGAATCCTTGGCAATGTAGGTGTCAGTTGCGGCCACATAGGCCTCTGGCTGGTAATAATCATAATAGGAAACAAAATATTCTACAGCATTGTCTGGGAAAAACTCCTTAAATTCTGTAAAAAGCTGGTAGGCAAGGGTCTTGTTGTGGGCAAGGACTAGGGTAGGTCTTTGGACCTTTTCGATAATGTTGGCCATGGTAAAGGTCTTACCAGAGCCTGTTATCCCTCTTAGGATCTGGTCCTTCTTGCCAGCAAGAATCCCATCAGAAAGCTCTCTAATAGCCTCCGGCTGGTCTCCACGTGGTTTGTATTCTGAATTAAGCTTAAATTTCATAACATCTCTCAATCTTTATAAAGGAAAAGACCTAAAAGGCCTTTAAATTTCATACATTTATACCCTTGTATTATACTAGGAAATAGGAAGTTTTCAATGATTGAAAGACTTAGCTCTGTGGTCAAAAAAAGAACCCTTAAAGGTTCTTTTTAAGTATCCTCATAGCCCAGAGGATGGCGGCAATTGACACTCCCACATCTCCGATTATGGCTAGCCACATTGAAGCATATCCAAATAGGCCCAGGATTAAGATTAAAATTTTAACTGTCATTATAAATACAATATTTTGCACAACTGTCAAATTGGTTATATTAGCTATCTTCATCAGCCTTTCAAGTTGGCTAAATTGTCCATTTGCTATAAGGATATCTGATGATTCTATGGCAAGATCTGATGCAGTTTCTCCCATTGAAATACCTATATCAGAATTTTTAAGAACTGGTGCATCATTTATACCATCACCAACAAAAACGACCTTGTGGCCAGCATCCTGGTAGGCCTTCATAATTTCAAGCTTATCTTTTGGCATAACCTCACCATGGTAAATATCAATATCAAGTTTGTCAGCCAAGTCTTTTACAGCAAAGACGCTATCTCCAGATACAACTCCAACTTCCTTAAACTGACCCTTAAGAAATTTAATAGTCTCCTTAGCACCTTTTTTTATCTCATCTTCTACGATAATCTTTGCAGCAAGCTTACTATCTATGGCTAAAAATACAGCCCTATCGGTTACATCGCCCTCATAGGCTACATACCTTGCTGATCCAATTTTTATTTGTCTACCATCCTTAGTCCTAGCTTTAATTCCAAGGCCCTTTTCATTTTCAACATCTTCAAATAAATCAGGATTTTCTTCACGATTTAGAGAAGCAACTATGCCTTGGGCAAGAGGATGGGTCGACATCTTTTCTAGATTATAAATAAAATCTAAAAGCTCTTCCTTATCATCAACATCATAATAAACTATGTCCTTAACTACAAATTCTCCTGTAGTTAGAGTTCCTGTCTTATCTGTAAGGAGAATATCAGCTGTCTTTAGGTCTTCAAAATATTGGCTGCCCTTAACCAAAATTCCATCACGACTTGCTAGTCCCAAGCCTGACATAAAGGAAAGTGGCACTGACAAGACAAGGGCACATGGACAGGACAATGCTAAAAAGGTCGCTGCCCTAAAGAGATAGTCTGACCAGGACCCACCCATGAAAAGTGGTGGAACAATGGCAACTAAGCCTGCAAGGGCGACTACAATTGGTGTGTAAATCCTGGCAAATCTTGTAATAAGCTTTTCGCTATCAGATTTTGCTGTATGTGAATCCTCAATAAGTTCTATAATCTTGGCAGCTACAGAATCGTCAAATTCCTTCTCTGCCCTATATTTTATAATCCCATCTGTGACAATAGATGAGGAAATAATTTCGCTACCTGGCTCAATTTCAACAGGCATAGACTCACCTGTCACAGAAGAAGTATCAACCAGGGCCCTGCCCTCGATTACAAAGCCATCGACACCGACCTTCTCACCATCACGAACCATGAGCACATCGCCCACTTCTACATCATCAAGGTCAATCTCTTCGATAGATCCATCCTCCAGAACCCTATTAGCAAGATCAGGCACTAGGTCTAGGAGGTCCTTGATATTTTCCTTAGAACGGTGGGTAGCAATCTCTTCAAATAGCTCTCCAAAGCCATAAAAAACCATAACGGCAATGGCCTCGATATAATCTCCTATGATAAAGGCTGTAAGGGTAGCGATGGTCATAAGGAAATTCTCATCCAAGGCCTGGCCCCTCTTAATTCCCTCAAAGGCAGCCTTTAAAACATCAGCAGCCGCTATTAAATATAAGAGAAGAAAAGCTAAAAGCACACCCCAATTAGGATGACCAATATCATTGTGCTTATGGCCTGTCGCAAAGGTAAGCCCAAAACTAGCAAGGCCAATAAGAATCAGCTTATAAAGCTCTTTCTTATGGTCCTTAGTCATTGACTTAAACATCTATTTCTCCTTAATCACAGACCCTGGTTCAATCCTATCGGCAATCTCATTAGCCTCTTTAAGGAAAGCTTCAAGGTCTATATCATCAGCCAAATCAAGCTTAACCTTCTCAGTCAAAAAAGACACGCTAGCAGAATTAACCCCATCCATCTTAGAGATGGCCTCCTCAATCTTAGCTCCGCAATTAGCACAATCCAAACCTTCAATAATATATTTCTTCTTCATAAAATCCTCCTAATTATTCTTCACAAATTTCTTCGCACTCTGCACAATTCTTATCATCTTCACAAACATGGTCAAGGCCAGTCGCAATGATAATCTTGACATGGTCATCAGCCAAGCTATACATCATAGACTTGCCATCCCTCTCGGCCTTAACGAGATTATTCTCCTTAAGATTTCTAAGCTGGTGGCTAATAGCTGACTGGCTCATATCAAGACTTTCAGCAATATCCCCCACACTCACAGGCCCCTCAAAAAGCCTATACATAATCCTCATCCTGGTAGAGTCTGAGAAAATCTTAAACAAATCGGCCAAATCAGCCAAAATGTTATCCGAGATATTTTTAATATTCATATTAGTCACCTTTCATATGTTTGTTTGTTCATATGAATATTATAGCATATATAAAATAAAAGTCAATAGAAAGACAATAAAAAATCCCCCATCCAAGGCTAAAATGGTCTTAGTGGGGGTAGTTAAAATTTATTTAAAACTAATCAACTATATACGAAGACAAATTCTAAATTGTCTTACTTTTCTCCATAAAATTCGTCATAAATAGAGCGGATTGCCCTTTCAAAATCTTGAGTTTCTATGCCGATAATAATATTAAGCTCGCTAGAGCCCTGGCTAATCATCTTGATATTAACACCTTCTTTAGCAAGAGCAGTAAAAGTCCTGGCTGAAACACCCTTTTCCTTAATCATGCCTCGGCCAACTACTGCAATAAGAGAAATATCCCTCTCCCAAGATAGGCTATCAACATCCAAATAGATTTGTAATTCTTCAAGGACCTTATTTAGCTTAGGGGTAATATAGGAATCTGCCACAAGAACAGAAACCGTATCAATACCCGAAGGCATATGCTCGATTGAAATATCGTTAGACTCAAAAACAGTAGTAAGTTTCCTAAAAAAGTCCTTCTCACTGTTCATATTTACCTTCTCTAGGGTAATAGAAGTAAAGTCCTTCTTGCCAGTAATACCTGTAAGGATGTTTTTATTTTTGACATCACAGGTTGAAACAATAAGAGTTCCTGGCTTATCCGGTTTATTAGTATTTTTAATATTAATTGGAATATTTTTATCCCTAAGAGGGAAAATCGCCTCTTCATGAAGGACATTAGCCCCCATATAAGATAGCTCCCTAAGCTCCTTGTAGGTAATGGTGCCAATAGGCTTTGGATTTTTGACAATCCTAGGATCAGCAACCAAAAATCCAGACACATCAGTAAAATTCTCATACATCTTACAATCAACAGCTGAAGCAATAACAGAGCCCGTCACATCAGACCCTCCACGAGAAAATGTCATAATCTCGCCATTTTCCTGACCATAAAAACCAGGAATAACAGCCCTATCATGCTTAGCCAAGATATCTTTAATGTAAGCTTTAGACTTATCCAAATCCAAAATCCCATCATTAAAAGTAATCAAATCCTTGGCATCCACAAATTCATAGCCAATAAAAGCAGCCAAAACCCTAGCACTCATATACTCCCCACGACTAACAACAAAATCATAAGAAGCCCCATTTGTAATCTCTTCCTTAACCTCAGCAAGGATCGCGTCAATATCAATATCAAGGCCCAGGTCATCGACAATATTTTTATAAACATCCTCAATAATCCTATAAACCTCATTAAAATTTAAGTCATGGTCACTTAATTGGTGGCACATAGCCAAAAGGTCAGTCACCTTGTGATTGTTATTGACACCCTTGCCAGGCGCAGAAACAACAATATATTTGCGATCACTATCTGCAAAAATAATATCCTTAACCTTCTTAAGCTGAGTAGAATCAGCCAAAGAACTTCCCCCAAATTTAACAACTTTCATCATCTTCCCCTTTATATAAAAAATAATTTAATCAAAATTAAAATCATACATCCAAATAGTATGATAAAGCAATTTAAAAAACTATACATTTATAATTCCACTTGTCAATTATTAGATAACTTTGATAAAGTGGTGAAAGGGTTCTTGTATTGGAAGACAATAATAAAAAATCTTACAGAAAAAACCGGTGAAAATCACCGGTCCTTAGCAATTTTTTAATTTATATTTCTAAATATCTTCCAATCAATATCATTAAATTCACCAAGAACATAGTCTATTTTACAAATAGACCAGGCTTCATGCATAGTCTGTCCAAATTTATTAAAACATAACTTATCATCCAAGCAAAATACAGCATGGACAGGATTTTCATCATATAAAATTAGTACATCATTTGCTTTTATCAAATTAAGGTCTTTTATTTCACCTATTTTTTCATAGCCTTTAGCTTCTAGAAACAATAACAAGCTATCAGCAAATGCCCACTCATTAATCAAATCCTCTTTTTTTGAAATCGAATACATGACACTTGCAAAACAATTAGGGCCATGACTATTTGGAAAAACATTATGAAATTTCTTTAAATAATCAAAACCTTCAATATTATTAATATTAGTATCTACAAGCTCATCATCATTATCTTTAAAAAAATTTTCCTTAAGACCAAGATCAAGAGACTTCCATGTTTTCTTAGTAAGGAGAATATCCCCACATTTAAAAGCATCTCCATTATTAATAGTCTCTTCCTTTAAATTTTCTCTAAATATTTCAGGAAGAGCTTCAAACCAACCTTCTACTCCAATAATCACATAATCAAAATCAATCCCCCAAGTCTCATGATTGCTAATATTATTCACATTTCCATACTTATAATGATTAAAAAAATCATCCTCTGTAAGGACTAGAACATCCTTTAACATATTTTTATTGGACTTGTAGAAGTCTTTTTTGATAAAAAATAAATCATAGTTAATTCGTAAATCTCTCATAGATATCACCCCTCATATAAACCTTTCTTTAATAATCTAAATTGATTTTTGCCTTAGCATCTTCGTTATTGTATATAATTGATTATTCATTCTGCAACAGCCCCTGTAATTATACAAAGATTCCCTTACCCCTATTTCCTAGAAAAAGAATTATGCTTATAGAATTTTCTCTTCAAAACTTCTGCAAATAGGGCATATATTATGGATATACCTAGCATGGATAGGAGTGCTTTTAGTGGTAATTTTACTAGGCCCAGGTAGGAGTTTATTGGACTATATATTATTGAAACTAATAATATACTTACGCTTAATATTGCTATTAGTAGGCCCTTGCTTGGTTTGCTTTTTATTACTGGTCTTGCTGTTCTTACTATTAGCATGACTATCATGGCTGAGATGACTGATTCTAGCATCCAGCCTGTTTGGAAGAGTTTCTCGTCGGCTTTGAAGATGAAGATTAAGACGAAAAATGTTAGGTAGTCAAAGAGTGATGATGTAATGCCAAAAACTATCATGAATTTTTTGATAAATTTCATATCCCATTTCACTGGCTTTTCTAACCAAGATTTATCTACTGAGTCTGAGGCTATTTGCAAGGATGGGAAGTCTGTCAATAAGTTTGTTAGAAGAATTTGTTTTGGCAATAGGGGTAGGAATTTTAAGAAAATACTCGCCCCTGCCATTGAAAACATATTTCCAAAGTTCGCACTTGTTGCGACGAATATGTATTTCAAGGTATTTATAAAGGTTCTTCTTCCTTCTTTTATTCCAGATAATAATACTCTTAGACTATTTTGTAAAAGTACAATTGAGGCTGCATCTTTGGCAGTGTCGGCTGCTGTATCTACTGATATGCCCACATCAGCTTGCTTTATGGCTGGTGCATCATTTATGCCATCTCCCATATAACCTACGATTTCTCCAGCTTCCTTGTAGGCTCTTATTATTTTTTCCTTTTGATTTGGACTAATTTCTGCAAATATATCTATGTCTAGGACTTTTTTGTTTAGCTGGCTTATAGAATATGAACTTAAATCTTGACCCAGCAAGATTTTTTCTGGATCAAGGCCTATCTGGCTTCCGATATTTTTGGCTATTTCACAGTTATCACCTGTTACCATTTTTAGAGCGATGCCTAGGTCATTCATCTGACTTATGACTTCTTTGATATCTTCCTTTAATGGGTCAATAAAGAGCAAAAATCCTTTAAAAATCATGTCTTCTGCCTTCTCATTTTCAAAATCAGACTCACCGCTTAAATCCTTATAAGCAAGACCCAAGACCCTGTAGCCCTGGCTTGAGAACTTAGAAAATAAGTCAAATATTTGGTCTTTAATCTCATCAATTTTTCCAACAGAACCGTCGGCCTTCTCATAAAATTTGCTTATATTTACAATGCTTTCAAAGGCTCCCTTAGTTACCATAAGATTTTTATTTGATAAATCAGGACCAGTTTTTACTAGTATACTTAATATTTTATTTTCAAAAGAGTAGGGTATTTCAAATAGCTTCTTGTAGGCAGAAAAGTCTTCTTTGTTCGCACTTAAAATAGCCTGGTCAATCGGATTTGCATAGCCTTCTTGAAAATATGAATTTATGGCCGCAAATTTACTTAAATCTCCTGATTTTTCTCCATTGAAATTTAAGGCCCTATCAAGCTTGACCTTTCCCTTTGTTATTGTCCCTGTTTTATCAGAGCACATAATAGTCATTGACCCGAAATTTTCTATTGCATTTAATTTTTTGACAATGACACCTTCCTCAGACATCCTCTTGGCACCTTGGGATAGGTTTACACTGATTATAGCTGGCAACATCTGAGGTGTGAGGCCAACAGAAAGAGCCAGGGCGAACATAAAGGATTCTAAGAAAGGCTTATTTAAAATGATATTAAATATAAATATAAGGCCAATTAAAAGGCTTGTGACATGCAAAATTAAAGATCCAAAATCCTTTATCCCCTTCTCAAAGTCTGTATCAGAGTCCTTTTGGCTTAGGGATGCAGTAATCTTGCCAAATTCTGAATTTTTTGCCAAATTCACTACTACAGCCTTGCCAGATCCACTGATTACATGGGTGCCCATCCAAAGGACATTTTTCCTCTCAGATAAAGTAGTGTTAGCAGGGATTTTCCCGCTTATCTTCTCCACTGGGAAGGTCTCCCCTGTCAGGCTTGATTCGTCAGTTGAAAGAGAATTGCCCTCAAGGAGCAAACAATCAGCCGGAATCATATCTCCAGTTTTAACGCTAATAATATCACCAAAAGTCAAATCTGCATTATCAAGCTCAACAAATTTCCCATCTCTTAGGACTGAAGAAGTAACACTTACCGAAGAAAGGAGCTTTTTTACAGCATCCTTGGCCTTACTTTCGTGAAGATAGCTTAAAATTGAAGAAATCATTATAATAATCAAGATAATAATCCCATCTGAATAATCCTTCATAAAAATCGACAAGATAGCCGCAAAGATCAAAATCATTGTTATTGGGCTTTTAAATTGAGACAAGAAAATCATAAATTGAGATTCCGACTTCCTCTTCTTAAAAACATTTTTCCCATAAGATTCAATTCTATCAGAAGCTTGCTTGCTTGATAGGCCAGCCTCACTTGAATCTAAGCTTTTTAAAACATAATCTTTATCATATGACCAAAAATCTTTCATACTGCCTCCTAGTTAATTAAAATATATTCCAAAGGCAATAAAAAGCAATTAAAAATACCAGTTTAGCTTTAGAACTAAGCTGGTATAGTTTTATATTTTTTAGATTATCACTAAATCCACCTAATTATAGGACGTTTTCAAATTTTTAGTCCCTACCCAGTCCCAGTACCGGAGAAATATTGTTTTAATATAATATCTGTTAATCTTGTTTATCCAGTTTTCAAATTAATCTCACTTCGAATTTACTTCATTTTTACTTTTTGATTTGTGGGTTTAAATCTAAATATATTACTTGGTAATTATCCAGCCTATGGATATAAGACAAAAGATTTAGAGAATATAAAGAAAGGAGATTTTGTTAAAATATTTGGTCAAGTAAAAACAAGCATTGATAACAAAGGTAAAATATAGAATTGAAAAATGATATGGGATTTTCATATAACAAATTATGGAAGTTATTAATATAAAAATATGAAAAAACAGACTTACAATGTTCAATCGCAACAACACCAAAGACAATAGCAAAAATAGGAAGAGACGAAAATGTAAGTCTATAAACATTAGGAAAGATTTGTGAGTATTTTCAATGTGATATTGGAGATATTATTGAATATAAGTCAATGGGAATCAAATATGATAACGGAATTTGATAGTATTCCATATTCCAATGATGGTAGAGGGCTACAATGCTTATTAAAAACTGAGCTTGCTTTAAATAATATTAATACAAATAAAGATAAAATAATTTTAATTGAAGAGCCAGAAAACCATTTGTCATATTCTAACATGAATAATTTAATTGATATTCTACAAGAAAATAGGATAACAAGTTATAAAAGTGTTGAAATAGGTGCTTTTATGATTTTAAAAGAAATCAATTCTATAATAAATTAAAAATCGTGTTGGTAGAAAAATCGTCTACTTCTACCAACACGATTTTACAAAGAGCCAGTACTTACATCTCTTTTTCTCCTGTAAAACTATTGTATCTTGATACTTTAAGGAGTTTCAATTATTCTATATGTTAATTGTCATTTTTTCGGATCTAATTTTAATAAAATAGCATTAATTGCAACTAAGACTGTTGACACAGACATTAGAATTGCTCCTACTGCAGGACTTAATGTGAAGCCAAAAGGAGCCAAAATTCCTGCAGCTAGAGGGATAGCTATAAAGTTATAACCGGCTCCCCAAAAGAGGTTTTGTTTCATTTTACGAGTTGTTTTGTGTGCTAGTTCAATGAACGATTCAATATCTCCTGGATCAGATTGAGTCAAGATGACATCAGCTGAATCCAATGCCACTTGGGTTCCAGCGCCTACAGCTATACCAACGTCTGCTAAGGCAAGAGAAGGAGCATCATTGACACCGTCACCTACCATGATAACTTTCTTTCCTTCATCTTTAAGTGTTTTAACTAACTCATATTTGTCTTGTGGTGATTGATTTGATCTATATTCAATCCCTAAGTCTTCTGCCGCTCCTTGAGCCGCTTTTTCATTATCACCTGTTGCCATAATTGGCTCTATATTGTTATTTTTAAGAGCTTCTATTAGCTCTTTACTGGTTGCTTTTAATTCATCCCCCAAAGCTACAGCACCAATGGCATCATCGTTTTCTACTAAGACACTGAGGGTTGCTCCTTTTGGAATACCCATATCTATATTACGTCCGTATGCTTTTTGACTGATTAATTGGTATTGGTGCCCATTGGCTTTACCTTCTACGCCAGCACCGGAAATTACATCAATGGAATCAAAGGATACTGGACTTATACCTTCTTGGTCGGCGAAGCTTATAATTGATTGAGCAATAGGGTGACTAGACCCTCCTTCAATACCTGCCAATAGTGAAATGATTTCTTCTTTTGTATATTTTTCATTAAGAAGTTTTACATCTAATACTTTAAACTCACCTGTTGTTAAAGTACCTGTCTTATCTAAAATCATCACATCTGCATCTTGAGCTATTTCTAAAGATTCTCGGTCTTTTACTAGTAAGCCACGACTTGCCCCTAAGCTTGTGCTACGAGCGGTGACCAATGGAATAGCTAGACCCAAAGCGTGAGGACAAGCTATAACTAATGTTGTGATAGCAAATTTTACTGCCGTTGGGATGTCCGCTATAAGCGTCCATACTACAAAAGCTATTAGTGCGACAATGACCGCAATATAGAAGAGCCATCCTGCAACCTTTTGAGCAATATTTTCTGCTCTGGAAGGCTGACTTTGAGCTTGGCTGATTAAATTCTGAACTTGAGAGATGAAGGATTGATCACCTGTCTCATTCACTTTAATATAAAGAACCCCTTCTCCATTTGTTGAGCCTCCGATTACTTCATCGCCAGGACCTTTTTTAACTGCTTTTGATTCTCCAGTCAAAAGAGCTTCATTTAGACGTGATTCGCCACGCTCGATAGTTCCGTCTGCTGGCACATTTTCTCCAGCTTGAACTCGAATTAAATCACCTACCTTTAAGTCAGCAACTGGACGTATTTCAATTGAATCGTCTTCTAACACAACGTGAGCATCTTTCGGCACTAACTTAGCCAATTCTGCTTGTGCGTCTCCTGCTTCTCCAATAGCTTTCATCTCAATCCAGTGACCTAATAACATGATTAATAGTAATGAAGCAAATTCAAAGAAAAAATCCATAATTTGTTCACCTGTTACGTAGCTTGCTATTACAGTATAAATACTATATAAATATGAAACACTTAAACCTAAAGAAACGAGAGCCATCATTCCAGGTTCTTTTTGTTTAAATTCGTCAACTGCCCCTTGATAGAATGGACGTCCACCATAAATAATTAATATAGTAGATAAAATAGCTACTACAATATCAGAATATGGAAAAGTAAACTGGAATGGTAGGTCAAACCCAGCCATAGGGGATAAGAGCATAATAATGATTCCTAGTGGCAATGATTTTAAGAAAAGTTCCTTAAAGTTACCGTGATGATGGTGGTCATGCCCACTATGCCCGCTGTGATCATGCCCACTATGCCCACTGTGGTCATGACCAGCATGATGGTCGTGATGTTGATTTTTATGGTCTCCATGTTCATCTGTGATTCCATGCTCATGTTTTGAATGATCCATGTCGCCATGATTATGGTGACTGTGGGATGAATGTTTGTTGTTATTGTTCATTTTAAATTCCTCCTTATTCTTAATGATGATGTAAATGACATTTGCATTGTCCTTCTGGACAATTGCAATCCACTTCTTCTACTGCGAAAGATTTTTTCATCTCTAATATTTTTTCTAGTCGATCTATATCATCGAAGCTTAAAACATGATCTTCAATGATGCTTCCTATTACATTTCCGACTTTCTTATTGCAAATACGATTAAAAATATCTTCTGCATAATCCCTTACGGCTTCTTTCTCTTCAATATTGGCAGTGTAAATAAACTTTCTACCTTCTTGCTCTGTATTTAGCACGCCTTTTCCAACTAATCGTCCTAAGATCGTTTTGATAGTGGATTGTGTCCAGTCCATTTTTTCTTGCAATACGGAAATGACTTTTTTACTAGTTACTCGATCATTTGCCCAAACTACACGCATGACTTCCCATTCTGCATCTGTGATATAAGTATTAAGTTCTATTGTGCTCATTTTCCTTTCCACCTCCTAGTTTACAGATGTAAACAAATATGCTCAAAATAAGTTTACCATTATAAACGAATTGTGTCAAGTCTTTTTAATAAATGTAAGCAACGCTTATAGCTTTTTATCTCTCCACTTCATTTCCATAATAATTTTCATAGTTTTTTCTATATTAAACAAGGTCTGAAAATTGCTCTTTATTCAAAGAATACTCTTGCATAAAGGCTCATTGAATTAGGGTTTTTAGAAAACTTATTTAAGAGTCTTTAGGTAGCAAGTAGAAAGGCTATGAGTTTAATGCTCATAGCCTTTTTTGCGGGTCTGTAAATAATTTTGTGTATCAACCTAAATCCTGATATAAGGGTAAGGGTTGATAATTGGGATAAGATTTGATCCCAGCCTCGTATTCTATATGTCCATATGATGATCTAACTGTTTTTTTACTAGTACCATTTCTTGTATTTAATGATAGTGGTTTTTCTCCATATTCATAGTGTAAATGCTAATCTAATTCTGCTTCCATTGTATCGCCTAGAAGGTCTTTTAGAGCTTCTTGAATATCTTGTGCGCTTTGAGGCTGATATTCTTCAATTAACATTTTTGCTTCTTTTTGTTTCTGATCTTTTTTTGGCATAAAAACCTGCTAACAAAAGTCAAGTAGAAAAGCAAATTAATTTTACTTTTCTACCTGCTATTTAGAGTTTAAATTTGAGCATGGCAAATAAGCCGGTTACAATCGGCTTGTTTTAGCTATTGTTGTTCTTGATTCTAAGCTGCTTTTAACAACTTGTTTTCTTGTTTTGATGCCATAACTTTTGCATAGTATATTCTTAAGAATTTATTTAGTCCTGCAAATTTACATATTTTTTTAGCTTTTCCATCTTTTTCTTTTTTTACCATATATTGATATATATCATTTTCAGGATCTTTAGCGCTCATCATACATTTCATAGCTTGGTAACCTACTTTTCTTAGTATTGCATTGCCTCTTTTTGTTATTTTTCTCTGATCTGCTTTAAAATTCCCTGACTCATATGGCGGTGAATCTATTCCTACAAAGGATATCAAACTTTTTTTGTTTTTAAATTTTGATAAGTCGCCAAATTCTGCTGTTATTTGTACTGCTAATTTATCTGATATTCCTGAGAATTTCTTTGCTTCTTGATATTCTTCTAAGGACTCGGAAATTTCTATCATTTGTGATAAAATAGTATGTAGAATTTGATTTATATGTTTTATCAATTCTATCCCTTCTTGTATGCTAGTCTTTATATATGAGCTATTAGAAGGTTGAATTGAGATACTTTCCTCTGCGAGCTTGTATATGGATTTAGCTTTATCAGCATTAGGATGGTATCTCTTTTCTTTTGCCCAGTTTTTAAAATCTTCTATGAATTTTTCTTCTGGTTTTTCTAATACTAGGTTTTTATGCCACCATATTTCCAAGAAATCTAATAGTTTGTCTTTTGAAAAATCATTTGATCCATGTGGAATTAATTTCTTTATTCCTGGAAATGTTTGACTTATTGTTTGATCTATGAAGTTCATTTGATTGATTCTTAATTCCATGTAGTGCTGATAGGATTTGTTTAATTCTTTTAGGACTCTGAAACTTTCTGCATCTACTTTGTATTCTTGTAACTCTTTCCAGTACATCAAACCATATTCTGCTATTTGTATGGCATCTATATTATCATTTTTTGCTTTTCTAAAGTTGAGTACTCGACAAAACTGTTTCATTTTTAGAGGATTTATTACAGTTACAAAGTATCCTTTGTCTTTTAATTCATAGAGGATTGGAAGATGATATTTTCCTGTTGCTTCCATGACTATTTTCACTTCTTCATTTAACGTATCTAGTTTCTTTAAAAATTCCTCTACTTTTGTTTTCTTAAGATGAATATCAAAAGGCTTCCGAATGATTTTGCTACCTTGTTCTAGTGCACAAACTGTAAACTTTTCTTTTGCTATATCTATTCCTATAGATATCATTTTATTACCCTCTTTCTTTTAATTTGTAGTTTCTACCTGCACCATTACACTCATTTTAGCTCGTGACACGGACGTTTTGCCCAACCTGCTTAACCGAATATGAATAATGAAGAGGTAGCTGACAGTTTTTGTGACGGATGTTTTAACCCTAAAAGACCCTCGTCATACTACTTTTTCATTATACAAAAATAGTGCAAGATAGAAATTACTTTCTTTCTTACACTATTTATGGTACTAAAAAGACCTACCCCAGCACAAGAGTAGGTTTTATGTTATAGTATAAGATTTCAATATTTATGCTGTCTTTAAGTCCGATTCATCGACTCAAATCGGAAAGCAATTTTTGCACGTCAACGTGAGTCGAAAATCATTTGGACTTAAAATCAAACTTTTTTTAGATTTTGATACCACTACATCAGTAGTTTTTTTTATTTACTAGTATTATACTTCTTCTCGTGTACTTTTTATCCTACACTCTTATCCAAGGAGTAGTATCCCCATACAATCTCCTATAAGCTACATATTTTCTTTGGCCACTATATGAAATATAAGATAGCCATCTATAACCATCACCTTCCCATACTTGGTCATAATTTATCCTATCACCTTTTCCATACTGAGCTACAACTGGAGCACTCACAGATGGGGCACTTCTTACATTGCATACCGCTTGGGTAATTCCATACCAATGTTCAGTTTTTATAAACTTGCCTTGGTTAGGGCTAGAGGATTGAGCATTTGAAGTTTTTACCGAGGTATTATCTCCAACAAATCTGAGTACGCAGGTCCATGGGTAATTTTTATACCAAGATACACATATCTCTCTGCCAGTCTGATCTCCCTTTCTTCTTCCCACTATGCCACCTACTTCATCTATTTTAGCTCCTACCATTTTGCCGTTACCAATATAGATTTCTGTATGCCTTCTAGGATTTAATAAAATATCCCCACGTTTAAGACCTGCACCCGTTCTTAGGTTAACTAATCCGGTCACATCTCTGAATCCACACTTTATGAATACGCTATACATGTTGCCTGTATATGTCGCTCCATTAGTTTTGACAGGTATTCCAGCTCTCTCACAAACATATATTACTAATCCTGAGCAATCATAATCAGGGTTACCCCATCTGTTATATTGTGAATAACCGTGTCTGTTGTCATTAGCAATATTTATAGCTTCTTGTACAAATTGTTCTATCTTTGTCATAATTTCTCCTTTTAAGCATAAAAATAGACTAGCCTTAGCTAATCTTTATTAATTGTTATATTCTCATCATCAGATACATCTATCTTTATTTTTCCATCATTTTTAATTTGCACTAAATCATTATCTTTCATTTGTTTGAAAAACTGCCTAAACTTCTCAGGATAAGGCACACCTATGATGTCCAGGTTCTCTAGTAGGGATAGGCCATATGACCCTATAAACCCAAGACATATAAAGTAACTTATAAAAACATAATCTAATGCCCTTGCATATACTCCTATTACAGTCATTAACATTAGGACTAGACCGTGTTTAAGCCAGCCGTTAGTCGATACCTTTGAGTCAAAACTCTTAGTCTTAAAAGCTTTTACATACCCAGCTATTATATCAAAAACTATTAGCCATAGTAAGCAATGATAAAGAGGACTAGTGATTAAGTCCCCAATCTGAGCATGCAATAAATCAATTGTTATTTTAACCATTTGTTTCCTTTCTTCTATAATCTATTATTCTTATTTAGCCAAAAACCCAAGACTCATTTCTTCAAGTTTGCCAAGGCTAATTTCATCTTAATCTTTTCTATTTCATATTTATTTTCTTCCAGATATACTTCTAAACTCTCTCTTAGTTGGTCTTTCACCTCCTTATCTAGCTTGGATAGCTTTTTTAGAAGTGAATCTATTGTTTCACCTTGGTAGATAATTCTCCTTGCTAGACTTCTAGTTAGTACCTCTAGTGCATATTTTGGTAGCATTATATCTCCCCTCCTAATTCTTCTAGGCCCATATCCTTAAGCATAAGCATGGAGATAGAATCCTCTACTGACTTTAGCCTTGTATCCATTGCCTCAAATTTACCCATGAGATCTTTAAAGGCAAGGCTTGGGTCAAATTCCACGGATAACTTGGCCAAGGATGTCTGGGTTATTTCTTCATCTGATAGGCCTTCGATTTTACCTTCAAAACTTACCACAAAATCCCTATATGGTTCATCTTGGGTTAGTCTTACGTCTGTTACATTCTTTCCTTCAAAATATTGTTTTTGTATTTTGTACATTTTTTCTTCCTTTCTTTGTAATAAAAAAGAGAGTCCAGGCTCTCTATAGTGGTGTTATTTCCTTGTAGTTTCCTTCTGGTGGGAGTAGGGGTTGCTTTTCTTTTGATAGGGCAGTTATATTTGGTAGGTATATATCTGCAAAACCATCCTCTGTAACTGTAAAATTAATTATTTTTATTTCGTATGATTTACTATACTCATCAATATTTGGAATCTTAATCCAGGTACAGAATCCATCAGCTAAATTTTTTCTTGATATTTCAGTATATTCACCAGGTAGTAAAGTTATATCACTTTGTTTAACGTTGTTTTTATAAGGCTCATTGATAACAATGGGACTCTCTCCAGTATTTTTTATTATTAACTTAGAGAAATTATTTTTGTAGTTTTCATAGTAATATCCGAATATATATGGCGTTTCTGGCCTTTTTACTCCCTTGAATGATATAATATTATTTTTATAATTAATATCATAATTCTTAGCTTGTGATGTACTATGAAATAAATTTATTAATGGTAAATCTAATAGGTTGTGCTTAACTAACATAAAGCACCCCCTCTAGATCTAATCTGGATAAACCTCTTTGAACGTACCCCCCCCGATAAAATACTGACGTTTAGCCATTTCTAGGGTGTTTTCGTTTGGAATGTATGGAGTTACTTCGTCTTTCTCCAGCTTCATTTCTGTAAATCTAAAGACAACTTCATCGTCATGGAATATTCTTACTTGAGCTTGATTATATGAGTTATTTTTATCTCCTATAGCTTCAATTCTATTAACACCGATTTCTGACACTAGTAGATTGCTAGTATTAAATCCATTAAAATAAATTCTAGCATTTTGACCTTTTATTAATTCAAACTTTCCTGAAAAAGCTACTTTTGAGCCTATAGTAAATTCGTCAAACAAATTTACATATATGAGACCAAATTCAAATCCTTTTTTCTTTTTTATCTTGATAGTATTCTCGTCTATAAAACTGAACTCTAGACTATTTTTATATACTTCTATATTATTTTTATTAAACTCTGATTTAGTTGACAAGTTAGGGTTAATTAACATAAACTAACCCCCTTATATCCTCTATAGAGGGTAGACTTCGTGATACCCCCCCCCGATAGGGAAAATGGCTTGATTTTCAGGTTTCATGTCTTCTTTATGTGGTAAGTATACAATTTCTTCACCATTCTTATCAAAGTATCCATCAACTATAATCATATCCTTTATCTCCGCTCCCACTCCTCTAGTTTCTCCTGACACATCTGTATATATCAGTAAATTCACAGTAATACCAGCTCGATAAGTGAAGTTAAAATAAAATCTTCCATCGATAACATTTAATCTTGCACCACCAGCAGACTTAATGTTGTTTTTATCGAACAGCATTATTGAAAATATTCCGCTTCCATTAAACTGTTTAAAACTAAAGCAAAATGTATATTTTTGATTTTCTTCAAGTGTAGTTGGAATTGTTATTTGTCGGTAATTGTAGTTATCCGATGCAACCCCATTATTTAATGCTTTAATTTTATGAGTGCCTCTATAGCCTTTTAGCAAATTCTCCTTTACTTGCATCATAACCACTCCTCTCTAATCAATCTCAGCTTCTCCTCAGGCATTGTAACATTAGTTACCACCAACTGCCCTTGGAATTTTTTACCAGGCAGGCCATCTTCTTTTCCTCTAAAGTCTATGATGTAAGAATTTAGGTTATTATCGACTTTTACCACACACCTTGTGGCCTTTTCTGTTTCATTTGCTACATATTTTAATTCAGGGTGGGCTGGGTCGTCATAGTCTGGCTTGCCATATAAAAGTATATGGCCGTCGGCTTCTGACTTTAATTTTATTTTTAAGATTTCGCCTGTGAAAGAGAATTCATAGAAATCGTTAGTTAAGATTTTCCCTATTTCCACATAACCTATTTTTACTTCATTACCTGTGATACTTGGTTTTAGTTTTATAAGTTTATCTCCAACCTCGTATGCTCCTAGACTTGCTAGGTCGCTTAGGTGGTTGTTTTGTTTGGATTTAACCTTATCTATGGAATCATTAACTTTTTTAAAGGATTGGTCTATGTTATCTAATTTTTTCTTGTATAAATTAGAAAAGTTATTGTCAGATAAGCCCTTGCCTACTTCTTTTAGGACTACTTCATCTTTGCTTGGTGATCCTAATTGGTCTCTGATTCCCTTTTTTTCTTGGGTGCTTAGCTTTGAGATACTAGCTAGGTTTATTTGGCCATCCTTACCTGGTGGACCTTGGGGACCTGTGTTTCCGTCTTTGCCAGGGTCCCCTTTTTCACCTTTAAGCGTAGTAGCACCAAGCTCTTTAACCGCTTTTATAGCTTCTTCTTTTACTAATTCCTTAGTAGATTTTTTAGCTAATTCAGCAGTTTCTTTATCATCAAAATCATCATAGCCTTTTTTGACATCTATTATAAATTCGTTATCAGACGGGAAGACATAACCATCGCATGATATTTCTAGAATGTATAGGTCATCTTTAAGATTACCAGGCATCTCAAATTCAATTGTAGATTCCTTAACACCTCTTGTTGTTTCCCAAAATGTATTATTTTTAGGGCTTCTTAAAGATATAAGAGCTTGCTTTCCATCAAGCGGTATTTCTTGCCCCTCTACATCTACTAAGACAAAAGAAAAAGGAGTGGACCTATCAGCCTGCTTGATAGTCCTACCCCCTTTGATTTGTTTTAAATTTAAAGAGTTAAAAGTCATAACCCCTCCTTACTTTTTTACATAATGATTAATTTTCTTTTTTATTAACCTTATCTACTTCAGGTAACCTCGCATACTTATTAAAGTATTCTCTAACCCCATAAGTCGCTTGGTCAAATTCACCCATAGTAAACTTATATTTTCTAACAATTTCAATCATCTCTTTTGCTGCATTTTCGATATTGGCGTTTTCTTTATATTCCATTTAATTCTCCTCTTTAGTTTCGTTTACATTGTAATCTATGTTATTATTATCTAAAAGCTTTTTAAGTCTCTCCATTTCTTTTTCATCTTCAGATATTCTTTTATTAGCCTCTTCTAATTGAGTTTCTAGATAAAAGCTGTCATAGATTTTTTGACTTGTTAAGTTTACATATTTTTGTATTATTTGTTCGTTCATACATGCTCCTGTCTATTCCAGATATAAAGATGCCGACCTTCCAGAGTTTACATCCTTAAACCTTACATAACTACCCCGGTGCTCTATTCTTATTCCATCTGCAATTAAGTAACCCTTGCAATTGATGTCTCCACCTGATGTAATACCTCCTACAAATTCCCCTCCTGCTGCATATATGGTATCCGCGAAATAGACTTTTTTATAAAAATTTATAGGTTGTTTTCTTTCGGGATATCCTCTTCTTGCACCGACATTGTACTCATCAAAAAGTACATATGGATAAAAAACATTGTTACCCCCGTACGATATACTCAAGGCAGATTCTCTTTCATGCCTCCAATCAAGCCTATAGGACCTCTCGTTATAATTTTGTATTATTCCCAGTGTCCCAAGCTTGGTGTTTCCTGAGTAATTTTGATAAAAATCCAGTTCCTGGTCGTGCAAGTGAACCGATTTACCGTATCCGTTGTAAGTTTTAAATTCTCCTGTAAGATTCATATTTCCACTAAAGTCAATCTGACTAGCCTTGAAAGTAAATTTACTAGCTTCCTGCTTAAAGATTGACTCAGCTTGGCCACTAGTAACCTTAGTAGATAACTCACTAGCTGTCTGTGATAGCCTACTAGACAGGTTGGATATCTGACTATTTACCCCGCTAATTTTGGAGCTTACTTCACTTGATATCATGCTAGATGTCTGAGTTTTAGTGGAGTAATTATCAGCTACATAAGTCTTAATCTTGCTAGATTCGTTGGTCAGCAAGTTATCTACCTGGGTTTTAGTAGAGTAGTTTTTATCAACATAAGACTTTAAGTTACGATTCTCATTATCTACCTTGTTATTTACCGTCTTTATCTGACTAGCAACCGACTGAGTAATCGAGCTTTCTGTTTGTTTGATTTGCGATTTTAAACTTGCAATCCCACTCATATTTGTACTTATACGCTGGTCTAGATTTTTGAAATCCATCTCTATATCAGCATTTAGCTTATCAATTTTGGTATTTATAGTTGACTCAAGCCTGCCTTGACCTACCTTAAAATCCTGCTTAATGGTCTCAATGCTTCCAGTAACATTGGTAAGTCTAGCATCTACTGAGCTTCCTAGACTTGTTACCCTGCCATCTAAATTAGAAACTGCATTATTTACCTTGCTTACAGATTCATTAAAATTGTCTTCAGTTTCTTTGATTTGCTTATTAATATTTTTTATATCGTAATTGTTAGATAGGTCGATATCTACGTTCCTCAAGTATAAGGTAGACCCATCCCAATACATGGTATACTTATCAACCGAATCACCGATAAGAAAAGTGCCATCATCAAGATTCCACCTGACTTTACCGCCTCTAATCATGCCAGCGATTATAAGGTCAGCTACAAAGCCATCACCAGTGCCAAAGGTCTTAAAATCCCAATCGCCATTAGATTTTTTAGAGTTAGCAATCGCCATAGTCCCAGCACCGACATATATAACCTTGCTAGGATTATCATCTATATCCCTATCAAAGCTATAATAGCCTGCTGGCAAGCCATATTCATTGCCCTTTTTAAGCTCGTAATTGTAGCCATCTTGATTAAACATCGCCTCAGTCATAGCCTTTGTAACCCTATTTCTAAATGATAAGGTCATATCTCTTTGTTTGCTTTTAAGGGCTTCAATATCGACTTTTAAAGACTTTTCTCTTTCAAGCTGGCTTTTTACAATCTTATCTCCAAATTCTACTTCTACATTTTTTGTAATCAGATTTCTTCTGACCTTAAAAATCCTGGTCATGTAGTAGATGCCTAGGTCTTTTCTTATAATCCTAACTATATCACCTACACTAGTCCTAGACTCTTTAAAAACCTTGCTTTTAAACTGGACTAAAGGTCTTGAGATATTAACTAAAAAGTCATATCCAGCCTTGATTAAGTCTTCAGGCTTTTCTATATCCTCAAAGACTTGCACCTTGGTTCTTGGCGTCCCGTCTGAGTAACCAAACTTCTTTGTAGCTTCTTCAAGCTCAAGATATTCTTGACCTAGAGGCTTATCTATAGGGTCTCCCTTGCTTTTAGACCAGGCTACTTCATCAATTTTTATCCTGCGTCCAAAAGTATCCTTACTTTTTCCATCTTCATCAAACTTTTCTTCGCCCCTACCTCTAGGGATAATTCTTGTATAGATTTCTGACTTATCAATCTCAGCCACTACTTCAAGGGCATTAGACCCATAGACGAACCTTTCGCCTGTGTCCTCGCCCCTGTTAGATACTAATCTTACATATCTTCCAGATATCTTTGATCCGTCAAAAGTAAGATAAAAATCTAAATCCAAGCCCCAAATATTTATGACCTTGGATAAGGCTTTAAGCCTGCTCAAGTCATAAAAGTTAGTAGTTAATAGGTCGCTATCATCACAAGCCCCCACCTGCCACCTAGAGCCTTGTAAGACTGCCTCTAAAGCAGCACTAGCCTTTACTTGCTTAAGTCGCCTATCCCTTATATATCCATAGGATTTTAATTCATCAAAAAGGATATGGATAGCCTGATAAGACACATAGGAATCTTCAGAAATGGAGGATAAGACCTTATACATTTGGATTCTGTTAGGATTTTCCACATCTTTATGGGCTACAAACTCAACATCATCCATAAGGTCTATATCCTTAACCAAAACACCAAACTCTAAAATCATCAAGGAGTTTAAAGACTCAGTCTGTATAGGTGATACAAGGCTATCAGAGTTAATTTCCCTTAATAAATTTTCTTTTTTATCAAAACAATATAACATCTAAAAACTCCTAAACCTGTACTCAATTTCATAATCACACTCAGTATTAAGGCTTATAACTTCCTCACTTTGAGCGTTAAAGTCTTCCTTATCACTTATAAGATTAAGGGCAGTCATGCCATTTAGGCCATTGATTTTTACATCCTTATCAGGGGCAAAGTTTATCACATTCCCCGTCTTAAAGTTATAATCTAAAATAACTCTTAGTTCTTGGTTATAATTAACCATCATAATTTTATCAGTAGCCCTTTTAGGCATTAGTTTTATATTTAAAATCTCGATTACATCGCTAGTTTTAGGCATCTGAATTTTACTTCCAGACCCCTTTATAGTCTTACTTTGCTTGCTATACTTCATAGGGTCGACACAAACTATCTTAAAGCTTGATTTGTAAGTGTTTGAGTCTTCTACAACTTTTCCCATTTCAGTAAGCGTACCTACATAGTAATAAAAAGGATCGTCAGTCCAAGCCCACTTGCTTTCTTCCTCCAGCAAGTTTTTAGTAAGCCAGGTAAGATACTTTCTAAAAAGCTCATTATTTGGAGCAGTAAGCAAAAATTCGACTTCAATAATCACGTTTTGGACAGTAGAAGATAAAAACTTATTAGCCTGCAAACTAGCATTATTAGCCCTAGTAGCCTTGCTTCCAGCATTATTTTTCGAGCTATATTGCAAAGTTTCTATATCCCTAGCAATTATAGACCTGCCAGAAACATTAAGCGTCCTAAAGCCATCTAGATACCTATCTAGATTAGTTCCATTTACTATAGTTTGGATAGAGGCGTAACTTTTAAAAGCTGCCTCATTTGTATCAACAAACTTATATGTCAAAGTTAGCCTCCAATCTTAAATCCTTTCCTTGTTCTTGGGTTATATCCCTCGACATAGCCCTAAATTCGTTCCTACCCATCTTTAAGTTGAGTACTATAGGAATAGCCTGTCTATTTGATTCAAAGCCCCTATAGCTTGAATTAAAGCCAGTATTCACGCCTTGTATGCTATCACTCAATCCATCTACAGCCGAATTGACATATCTTTTAGACTTTTCAAGCCCGATTGCCAGTCCTTCGCCTGCATAAGAGCCTAAACTCATCATAACCCTAGATGGAGAATGAATATTTAAAGCACCTTGAATCCTGCTAGCAACATTATTAGCTATGCCACTTGCCATGCTATAAATCGTATTTTGGGTAGCTGCTAGACCGTTATTAAAGCCTATACCAGCGTTATAACCTAGGGTATACATGCTATTTTCAAGCCCTCTAAAGGAATCTACAACACCACTTGCTATGTTAGAGCTTGCACTTCTCATACTATTTCCTGCCTGAATAAAGGCGTTAGCCATCCTGCTAGCTCCTTGATTTGTAGCTGATATTATCCCATTCCACATGCTAAAAGCCTGTGATTGTACCCTGCTTGAGTGGTCAATATATATCCTGTTTGTCTTGTTAAGGGTTATATTAAAAGTGCTGTAATACCTATTTAAAGAGTTATTAGCCACACTTATAAAGTTATTCCACATAGTCCTAGTCATGCTAGTAAGCCTGTTAAAAGACTGGGTAAAGGATGAATTTAGCCTGCTATTCATATTGTTTATGCTAGCAATTATCCTGCTTACCCCCTGATTAACAGTATTAGCAATACTATTAAAGGACCTGTTGAAATTAGCCCCTAGCTTGTCTAAACCGCTATTTGCATTAGAATTTATCCTACTTAAGCTCGCATTGATATTGTTTGTGATATTATTAAAGGACTTACTAACTTCTAGATCCATATTATTTGCAGACCTAGTCATGTTTCTAGATAAGTTTTCATACTCCCTAGCAGTCGCATTGCTCATCTTACCAACATCAGCAGGTAATTTTCCCGATAGCTCGCTAGAAGACCTTTTGACATCATCGACACCCCTACCATATTTGGAGGACATATCATTTTGAATGCCAGAAAACTTCTTAGCCACATCACTACTTATATCACCAGTAGCAGATAAGACGTTTGTTTTCATATCAGCCGACTTGCCACTAATAGTTTTAGTCCAGTCTTCTACATTTTGGGTAGTTTTGCCTGTCATCGCCAAGATATCGCCCATAGTTTGGACTTTCATATCTCCAACATTACGTAAAACATCATCTTTTCCGATGCCGATATTTTTTCCCATGATAAGGCTCATATCAGATGTCTTGCTATCGATATCAGCAATCAAGTTATCCATGGTCTGATTGATATCTTTACCAGTTTCATCCGCCTTTTCCTTACCAGGGCTAAAAATACTAGTAAAGAAAGTTTTTACGCCACTTACAAGTGAACCAGTTAGAATTTTAAGGGTTTCAAGGATTGCAGTAGCTAAAGCCTTTACGATTTTAGCCCCTGCCTCAAGGATTGCAGGTAAATTCCTGATTATTCCTTTTACGATTGCTACAGTAAATTCAACACCGCTTGATATAATCTGAGGAAGATTTTCATTTATTCCTTGTATAAAGGTGATTACGACTTTAGCTGTAGTCTCCATCATTCTTGGGAGGTTATCCAGTATCCCTACAATCATATTTTGGAGTAACTGTAAGCCAAGTGATACTAATTTAGGTAAGTTCTCTTTGACTCCACTTAAAAATGACAAGACGACTCTAGTAGCTACCTCTAAAATTTTAGGTAGATTGTCAATAATTCCATCGCCTAAATTTAAAACCACTTGCATACCTGCAACAGCTAGCCTTGGCAAGTTATGGACTATGCCCTCAAGCAAAGACCCTATAAGTTCTAAAGCACTTCCTATAAGTTTTCCTGAGTTTTTGCTAATACTCTCAGCAAAGGATGATACGACCTCAATTCCTGCCTCAAGCAATCTAGGCAAGTTATTTGCTATACCTTGGATTAAGGTATTGATTATCTTCAAAGCTGAATTAATCAAGGAGTCCATGTTATTTGCTACACCTTGGGCTAAAGATACAAGGATATCAGCTCCCACCTGTATGATTGCTTTTAAATTAGCTGCTATAGCATTTGACAGATAGCTCACCATTATGGCTCCATAATCGATTAAATCAGGAAGTTTACTTGTAATGCCATCTCCAAGCTTTTTAATTATTTCAGGCCCTTTAAACCAAGCAGTTTCTATAAGCTTATCTATCTGCTCACCAAACTTGGAGTATAAAAGACCAAGACCAGCTATAGCAATCCCCACCACCGAAGCACTAAAAAGGGACTTCATGGCCACATTTGCTATAGTCACGCCTGCATTTACAGCAGTCCCAAATCCTTTCATGTTTGGTGCGACTATGCTTGTAAAACTAGCAAAAGCATTGCCGACTTGACTTAACACGCCGATTATAGGGCTAAAAGTTTGCACCACCTTACCCCCTACCACTAAAGCAGGACCTAGTGCAGCCACTAAAGCCCCAACCTTAAGGACCATTTGTCCTATAGCTTCTCGGGTTTCTTCTGATAATTTATACCATTTCCTACCCAGGTCATTTAGCTTTGTTACAAGTTCCTTGATAGTAGGTGCAACTGTACTAAAAATATCCTTAGCAATATTGCCTAAAGTACTACGTAACATTTTAAGTTTAGAACTTAAGGTATCCCAAGCTTGGGCTGCTTCTTCAGCAAGGTCGTTGCCATACATATAAGCGTCATTTGCTTGCATGATGGCATCCGCCAATAATTCATTATTTTGTGCTAAAGATTTTACGGCATTAGTCTCCCTTATTCCTCTGATTCCTAATTCGTCAAGAACCTGAGACATCTCGCCGCCTGATTTTTGTAAGTCATCTAGACCTTTCATAAAGGATTGGATAGCTATCATAGGATCCTTACGCCAAGCCTCAGAAAACTTATCAGCACTCATGCCAGAAACCTCTGCTAATTTTTTAAGCTTCATCTCACCTTCTGCTGCTGCTATAACCGTAGACTTAAGTTCTTTTTTAGTCATGCCAATTTTATTAGCAACACCATAAAGAAGCTCGCTAACATTGTCTCCGCCTCTATCAATCAAATCATAGAGTTTTTCTATAGTGTATCCGCTACCCTCAAGTTTTTTGTTTAATTCATCAATCCTGCCTTTGTTTCCAACTGCATAATCACCTAGTTTTTTCATGATGGTAGACATAGCAGTACCGCCTGCCTCAGCATTAATACCTACTGAAGACATTGCGGTTGCAAGGGCTAAAACACCAGGGGTAGTTACCCCGACTAGCCTTCCTGAAGCAGCTAGCCTCTTAGACATCTCCATAATTTCGCCCTCCGAAGTAGCAAAGTTATTTCCAAGTCTAACTATGGCATTACCTACCTGCCTGACATTTTTACCTACATCTAGACCCATGATATTTGCAAATCTAGCAAGGGATTTCGCCCCCTCCTCACCTGCTAAGTTAGTAGCTGAACCCATCTCAGCCATAACCTTAGTAAATTCTAGCAAATCACTCTTACCATGGATACCAAGCTGGCCAGCAGTCTCAGCTAATTGTAACAAGTCGGTAGTAGAAGCAGGAATTTCAGAAGACATCTTCGATATCTCATTTCCAAAATCCTTAAGATCTTCACCAGCAAGGCCAGTAGTCTTTCCAACACCTACTAGCCCCTGCTCAAAGTCAGCAAATTTTTTACCAGCTGCTGCAAAGGCAGCCCCTAAAGGTAGTGTAAGCCCTTTAGTCAATCCAGAACCTATTTTTTCAACTCCTGCCCCTATATTTTTGCTAAAATCGCCAACCTTACTAGCCTGTTTTTGCAGTTTTTCAACAGATTTTGTAGCCTTATCAAATTGGGCAGCAAATCCATAATCCACCGCCGAAAGGACAGCTTCAACTTTATAACTCATATTCCGCCCTCCTTCCTTTTAAATTCTCTAAGTCTAAGAGCAATCTGCCTTAATCTATCAAATTTTTCTTCATCTTCCTTTACGCCTAGAATTTTTTTCTCAGCCTCTTCATAATCAAAGATTTCTTTTACATCCTTGACTACATAATAAGTTTTTTTGCTTTTTTCCTCAGTCGCTTTCAAAGCCCTTTTTACAAACTCAAGCTCAATAGCTTCTTTTCTTTCATCAATTTTTCTAAGAGCATAAGCCTGCATTAAAAGCTTATATTCGACAAGTGTTAGCCTCTCTAAGCTCCTTAAATCTATATCAAGGTATCTAAGGCCATCCAAAAGCAAATCACGATAATATACAGGCTTTACTTCGCTTTTTCCTCTTCCTCCAAAGCTCCCTTTAGACCTTGATAAACTTGTAGGGCTTTCTTCTTGGTCGCTGGTTGCTCTATCAATTGAGATAAAAAATCATCACACAAAGCCCCCAAGTCTTCATGATTATCTAAAAATTCTTCAATTTCCTTATCACTAGGCTTTTTCTTACAGCTTGCAGTCGCTGCCTTAACTAAATCAGGTAGGATAAGCACATCCCCTGTATAAAGGGCAGATACTGCATTTTCAATTCCTAGCCTAATATCAATACCATTAGTATTTTTTGACCTGTCTTTTGATATTTCCGCACAAAATTTTAGTCCAAAGTTAAGTTCATAGTCGTTTCCATTGATAATTAAATTCATAATTGCTCCTTACTTAAAAAATATAGGACACTAATTAAAGTGCCCTAGCCTTATCTACTTGTTCCTTCTGTATATGGGGTAACATCCCTAAATGTGTATAGTATTGTTTGCTTATCGCTTTCAGATATAGTCGCAAAGCCTTTTTGTGGTTTGCCATCTATCTTCATAGATGAAGTAATTTCAGCTAAATCTTCAACATTTGCTGGAAGTTCCCATGAATCAAGCTTGCCTTGCATATAAAGGGCAGGATATTTCTCCCCTTGCTTCTCTCCAGCTAGGTTGATTTCCCATACTTCTAATGTTTTTTGTTCATCTACAGACCTCATAAGCATTTCATTTACTTCATCTTGACTAGCTACAGCAGTTAGATCAAGTGAGTACTCAACACCACCATCAGAATTAACAGCCCCATCCTTTGTTTTGGTAGTATCTACACTTCTTTCAGCCCCTATTTTATGCTCAATTTGGAGGGCAAGTTTGGCTGCAGATTTTTTGCTAGCTTCATCTAGAAGTCTAAACATTAATATTTTATCTTTACCATAAATTGGCTTTAATATTGCTTCGTTCATTTTCACTCCTTAATAAAATTTATAATTAAAATCCATGACACCATGCCAAAGCATTTGATTGGTCGTATCATCGATTAAAATCCTAGTGTTACTTTCAAACATATAAAAAGAGTGCAGTTTCTCTAATTTCCCGCACTCTTCTCTAATTTTTTGGCATATCTTATTACACTCAGCCCTAGACCTATCACTAGTCCATACATGGACAAAAATTGATATTTCACCCATCGAATAAGACTTGGTCATCATAGGCATGATTTGTGTCTCTCCTACAATCACAAAGGGGTATTTGCTTCCTTTCCTTGGCAAAGATTGGTAACAGTCATACCCCAGTTTTTTTATCTTGCTAAAAATTAAATCATAAAGTTCCTGCTCCATTTATCACATCTTTTCCAAATCTTTTAAGAATCCATTTTTAACATCATTCAAGGCAGGTTTTACAAAAGGTTCAGCCTCCATCTTCCTAGTACCAAACTCCACATAAGCTGCATATTCAGTATTAGGAGCTACAACAGCAGTTAGACCGCCATTTTCAATATCAAGCTCGATAGACCTTTTAGTCTCTCCAGTCGAATATCCTTTTACAAAGATAACTCCAGGGGTTGCATTTTGCTTCATCTTTTTTTGCAATAAAGCCCCATGCTTTTTAACAGTCTTTCTAGCAAATTCTAGGTTTTTGATAGTCTTAAGTTTTTTTACCAGCGTATCACCGCCATTAATTTCTATCCTCATATTTCACCTACCATATAGCCTGTCTTAGTCCTAAAGATTTCTTTAGCTAGAACCTTGTATCTCTTGCCATCAATTTCTACTTGGTCGTAATCCTTACCTAGACCCTTAATAACAAGACTGATTGCCCCTACATCTATTTTAGATAGGAGTTCATTCTTAAGCTCCACACCTAAAGCCCTGCAAGAGCAATATTTTTCATCTCGTATCTCGATAGGCTTCATCCCACCAATTTCAGAATCGTACTCATCTCTAAGTGTCCTAATAAAAATAGCTTTCTTGTCAAATCTCATAGGAGTTTCACCTCCCATTTATTAGAAAAAGAAGTCCTATTTTTAGCATAATCAAGACACTTTTCCAAAAGCTTATCCTCATACTTTGTATCGTAAGTTTCAGACCCAGCGGTCTTGGATTCTTTGCTCATGCCCTCAGAACCTATAGTGTTAAATCTGTAGATTGTAAGTTCTACAAGCACATAATTAAGTTCATCAGGCACTTCCTCGAGGACTAGAAAAGGACTCATAACACCAAGCATTTTAGCCTTTTGCAAAGCTTCAACCGACATTATCAAATCCCTATCTATATCCCCTATTAAATTTTCATAGGTCATGAGATTATCAATCATAATCCCACCTCCTTAACTTTTACGCTCCAGCTCCAGCAGGTGCTTTAATAGCGATTTTAAAGACCCCGTCAGTTCTTTCAGCAAATAGCTTGAGGGCATACATTGCATAAGTAGAAACTGATATTCTATCCAGTCCAGCTTCTCTGGCAACACCTATAATTCCAGTTTTATCAGATACAAAACCAAATCCAGCCTTGGCAATTTCACCACCAGCAACATTTGCATAAACAAGGTTTAAGTTTTCAGGTGCAGTAGTGTATATAGCTCCTTTTGGTACTAGAGAGGTAACGATAGTGGTTGTAGTTCCCATAAATCCAGTTAGGTATTGTAGACCAAAAGCCTGTTGGACTATAATGTTGCCATTTGCTAAATAATCAGCTACATCAAGAGGGTTTACAAATACGATTGTGCCTGTCCCCTCTCCTGCAAAGGCGGTATTTACATTGCCCCACGCTTGGGCAAAAGCATCTTTCACGCTTTTTGCAGTAACTGATTTCTTAGTAGACTTTAATTGTGTGAAAAAGTCATTTCTGATATTTTCTTGCATTTCTCTTAGCATTAAGTTATCTGATTTAATAACCGCTTCGGTAAATCCTCTTTTTTGGATTTCCTCAGCTGGTACTAGCTTTCTATACTTTTTGTACTCAAGTGTATATTCTTGGTCTGGTTCCCTTTTAGTGGTAGATAGAGGGATTATGTCACCAGGTGCAACATTCCCATCTGCTAGGGTAACACTTGACTTATAAGTCTTGATAGTATCACCAATATTAAGTTTTTGTGCTCTTTGAATTCCTAGCATTTCTTGTAGGGACTCAATTTTATTTCCAAAAATATTTACAAAATCAATATCTGCAACTTTAAGATAATTTGCAGAAGTCATTGTATTTTCTAAAACAGCCATATTTTCTCCTTTTACTCAAATAATTCTAGATTTTCAGCAATTGCAGCCTGTCTTTTTACTGAGTCTTTAATCCCCAGTATTTCAGCCTTAGTTGCACTTGCCGACTTTGTTCCGCTTGTCTTAACTTCAGGACTTTTGCCCCTCAAGGCCTCGGTGATTCCATTTTCCACCGCCTCCTTAAACTCTTTAGCAAAGTCCTTAACATTTTCCTTAGTAGATTCAGCTTCATCTGTAATCAAATTAGCTACGAGTCCATCTGAGACCTTGATTCCCTCTTCAAAAAGCATATTTTTAGCAACCTTGGCCATAGCGTTCTGATTTTCCCTTTGCTTATATGCTTCAAGCTCTTTTTCATACTTTTCAAGCTTGTACTTTAGCTGGTCTTCCTCATTCATCTTTTCCAGCTTTTGGGCTTCTTCAAGTTCCTTGATTTTCTCTTCTTGCTGTTTTTGCCACTTAGCTTGCTTTTTCTTAACGATCTCATCAACATCTTGGTCTGAATATTTTAATTCAGCTTCTTTCTTATCCTCAGTCGCTTCTTTAGTGACATCCTCAGCCTTAACTTCTTCTTGCTTCTCATCAATTACAGCTTTTTTCTCTTCTGACATAATTTCCTCCATAATTTTAAGTTGTAATGCTTAACTATCCTTAGCTTTTAGTGCCTTCAAAGCTTGGGCATGGCAGAGCTTAAAGGATTTGAACCTTCATCTTCCGGATTTGGAGTCTGGTGTTTTCCCTGATTAAACTAAAGCTCCATAAAAAAATCGCACGATAAACGCACGATTAAATTATTGATATTTACTTGTTTTGTGTGTTTTTTTTACACGATTAATTCACGATTATTTCTTAACTCCCTTGTTTACATTGTAGTATCTTTGCTTCTTCTTAAGCTTCTTAAATTCTTCCTCAGTCAAAAGCCTCTGCATAGCAATCTTGTATTTTTTGTTATAGGGATATTTCCCACAATCAATTAACTTCCTAACATTTTCAGCGTCTTTCTTGCATAAAAAATGAGCGTGTTGCTCATAAGCACCGCCCTCTCGTATCAACATCCACTTTCTTTTAGGTAGTTTAGGATAATATCTAATTGTTAATTTCATATTTATCAAGAATTTTTTGTAAATCTTCTAGTCCCTCATGTAGACCTCTCATCATTCCTCGTAAAAAGGTTATGATAAAAGGAGCTAAAACAAAATACCAAGGCCAAGAAATATAGCCTAAAACCTTTAATACAATCAAAATAATTTGCAATAAAACCATCATTCCTCCTTAAAATGTGCTACAGTCGTACATCTACACCTTGGATGCCATAAAGGAATGTTATCCCCCTCGACTGCTTCTGATATCTTTACAATCTTGCCATCATGTGGGCTACAGTGCCTGCAAGCGGTAGGCTCGGTCATGATTTCTAGGTACTCATATCCTCCCTCCCTGTAGGCGTCCATCTGGGTCTGAATCCAAACCCTACCCGACTCAGTAAAGGCTAATCTTTCAGTAGCACTTTTAATATTTTTAATATCTTTACTCACCAAATCAGTAAGCTTTTTAGCAAATTCTTTAGGATTCTTACCTTGGAGGACAACCGATTCGATATTCCTTTCAAGCCTTCTAGAAAGCTCCCTAGTATCACGCCAAACCCTATCAGAAAAGCGGGCATTGTGGTAATCTTGATTGACTATAAATTCTGCACGCCTGATTATCCTTTTTTCGCTTATATTAAGCCCCAGGATGCCCGCCTGCCTTTTGTATTCATCGATAGAGCCTTGGATTAGATGTTCTTTCAAAGAATTTTCTATCTTAGATCCAGCACCTATAGCATGGACTTTCAAAATCTCACTCAATAGTTCCAAGCGATTAAGCCTCATCGTAATATTATAAAGCTTCATTTCTCGATTAGCTCTTGGAGAAAAATCCTTATCCCTCACATACCTCTTAGCTAGGGCTTCATAATCTTTGACATCAGCCTTGCTAATTCTTTTTCTTGCTTCTTCAATCGAGATGCCCTCAGAATTAGCAAATCTTAAGATACTTGAATTAATTTCTTTTCTTAAATTCCTTAAAAGTTCATCATAAATATAAGAAACTCTTTCTTTTGCGAAAGCTTCATCTCTTTGTTTAGACTTTAGCAGGTTTTGATACTCTCTCTGCTTCCAATAATCCTTGCTTGCTATAGACATCTATCATGCTCCAATCGTCCCCGTGGCCGTGTGGTATATCTGTATCAAATTCATCCTCTTTTTCCATCTTTTCGATTTCCTCTTTTGCATTATCGACAATTGATAAATAAGATAAGGCAGTTTCTTGACTGACCAACCCATTAAGAGAATTTACCACCTGTGCTTCCTCTAATACGTTCTTAGGGGCGTTTCTGGTAAACTGGTATGAAATACCCTTGTAGTCATCTTCTTTCCATTTAGGCAAATTGCAGAGCATTTTATACCTAGCATTAAGACCAGCAGTAAATTTACGCTCCTTGGCCTTACATAAGTTATCCAGACCTTGTAATTTATAAGCTAACGCCACTCCAGAAGAATTTCCAAAGGTATCATCTGACAAGTTAGGCACCATCGCCAATTGATATATCTTTTCTTCAAGGCGGTTCAATAAATTTTCTTGAGTCTGGTCTGCATCAGGTTTAGATAAAAATCCAACATCAGGTTGAGTAGAATCAACCTCAGAATTCTTCTTAAATAAATTCCAAATCCTGTTTTCTTTTAAATCTTTCAAGTTTTCCTCATCTAGTTCTACACCAATAACTTTTAAATAGGCGTCAGCGAAGTAATCAACGTCATTAGCCTTTTCACTTACAACCTTATTAGTCTGGTTAATCAAGGTATAAACCGACTCAAAGGCCGCTTGGCACTCCTCAGTCTCCCTATACTCGATGATAGGACAAGCCCCGAAATAATGTTCAGTCCCCTCATCAATTACAAGTCCTTTTTCACCCTGCCTAAAATAATAAATCTTTTCAGAATCTGAAAAAGTCCCTTTTAAATTCCCGTCTTGGTCTGTGTAGTAATGGACTCCATACTTAATCCTCTTTCTAATCGAATTATCACGAATTACAAAACATTCCAAAGGATTAAGGTGCATAATATTTTCCTTTGCATCTTCATCCATATAAAGCATTTCATAGCCTACACCAAAGATAGACATATCTTTTGCCAGCTCGTACTGCTCATCATCTAGGTTATTAAAATCAGCAAGGTCAACAAGCTTTTCAGTAAAAGCTTCATCATCATGATTGATTTTAATAGGAATACCTAAAAAATACCCGTTAAGGGTATCCACAATATACTTAGCAAAGTTCATCACAATTCTATTGTCAGGCTTATTCAAAGGCTTAGGCACTTGATATAAAACTTCATGCTGGCCTTGATACATAGCCAGTAGAGGCTTAAACCTACTTCTTACCATGCTTTTATGCTTCATGATAAAAGTCTCAAGCATATCAGCGTCAATCACATCTTCTTTATCAATTATAAACTCCTCAAAACTAGTAGGAATCAATCCATAAGCTATATAATTCCTCTCATTAACTATCATATAAAATCACCTCTAAATACCTTAATTCCATTTCCTTTCCCAAACTGATATTCCTCAGTCGCATATCTAAGAGCGTCCAAAAGGTGGTTAAAATCATCAATAGGCTTATTAATCGATTTGCCAAACTTGTCTTTATCCCATTGATAATTAGAAATCTCAGTAATAAAATTTACACACCTTGGATGGATAACAATTTCAAATTCTTGTAAATAAGTAACTCCATTCATAATAGAGTCCTTGCCTTTTTTAGCTCCATTAACTCCAGCAAGCCCTAAAGTCCTCAACCTATCATTACTTTTTTGCTCCGCAGAGTCAGCAATTATCTTTTCCTTGCTATAACCTAAACTTTTAATTTTTTTAGCTATAGCTTCATTAGTCATAGCTTTTTCATAAAACTCATCCCAAATATAAATCTTATGGTCTTTAAAATCCACAAAAGCTACAACAAAGGCAGTTGGATCATGAACATATCCATAATCCAGACCAAAAACAGATTGAAACTCTCTCACATCTTCTAAATCAAATTTTTCTTCACGCCAATTTTCAAAAACAAGGCCATCAACAATTCCCCAATTACCAAGTCCAGCAACCTGGTATCTTCTAGGATTGTTTTTCCTCATCCTCTCAAATACTTTTTTGTCTGATTCACCTAGCCATTCATTGCACTTATAATTAGTGGTTATAGCTAAGATATCTTCATCATTTTCTGAATCAAAAAAACGCCTCTTTATCCAGTGGCGTTCATTCCACGGGTTAAAAGACAGCGTTATTTGCTTAAAAAGTGGTTCTGGCACTTTACCCCTTATAGACTCATCTAAGGTATCAAAAGAGTCCTCATCCATAATTTCATAAGCTTCTTCAATCCATAAAAAGCAAAGGTAACCCTTATCTACTGTTACCGAAGTAATCTTCAAAGGGTCATCAAGCCCCCTAAAAAGTATCTTCTGCCCAGTAGGTAAAAAAGTAAGCTCCAAAGGGCTTGTAGTCGCTTTCCAATACCTATCGACCTTAAGCCTGTGAATTGCCCACTTAAGCTGGTTAAAACACGAATCTTTAAGAGTCCTAAAAGTCTTTCTAACAACAAGAGCGTTTGAATCTGGATACTCCATAATCCTATAAATTAAATTCATAGCAGTAGTGGTCGATTTTTTACTAGCCCTAGAACCTTTTACAACCCTATACCTGCCCTTATAATTCCAAAAAGTGCCATAACCCTTACCGACAACATCAGGCAAAGAAACATTGTTAATCTTCAAGTTCATCAGCCCCCGATATAATAGTCGGCAAATCCAAAGTCATATCAACCTTATCAGTCCATAACTGATATCTTTTACCTAAAAGCTCCCATGCTTTAATAGAATCTTTATTTTGGGTAGGAATTTCAACCGTTTGTGGAGTTTGCTCCATTCCTAAAAAATTACCATTGTCATCATATATTGGTTTTTGTATAACCACAACTTGATACTCTTTTTCCTCACGTCTAGCTTGTCTTGTAAGTCCTTTTAATATCTCCTTTTGGTCAGCAATAGCTTCTTCTTCAAGCTTTTTCATTCGCTCTTCAATATAAGCTTTTATTCCAACATTTTCCAACAATTTACTAGATTGAGCCTTAGCATAATTTTCACTATAACCAGCATTTATAGCCGCCTGATAAGCATTTCCAAGTTCGATGTACTCATCAGCAAATTTTATCCATTGTAATCTTAATTTCTTCAAAGCACATCACCTCGCTTTCTAAAATAAGTACAAAAAAAGACAAGCCTTTTACAACTTGCCTTAATATAAATTATAATTTTTCTTCTAGTTCCTTAATAACTAGATCAATGCCTTTTCTAACAATCTTTGTCTTAGTGGTATTAAGTTTGTCAGCAAGATAATCTAATTTATCATTAGTATCTTCATCAACCCTAATACCAATCCTTGTAGTTTTAGGCTTGCCAATAACAGGCCTGCCCATCTTCTTTTTATCTTTAGACAAAATACTTGCCTTTCTCTTACTCTAACATATAATGTTAGTACAAGGGGCGAGTAAGAACCCCTGTACTATTTGTTTATTTAGAAGACTTTTTGTTAAGCTAGAAGGTCTTCTATTTTTTTTATGGTTTCTTCTTTAACACCGTCATCTTTTAGAATTTGAATGATAGCTTTCATCAAAGTTTCAAAGATTTTATTAGTCATTTTTTCTTCCATAATCTCCCTCCTCTTACTCGTATTCAGTAATCTCTTACTGTTAATTATATCATACATTAATGTTCGACATAAGTCAAGGACTTTTTAAAATTTTTTTATTTTTTTGTATGCAAAAAGGAGAGCGACTGAACTCTCCTTACTGCTGGGCTTTAGCTAAAAGCTGGGTTGAGGTTTAAGATGAGATTGAGGATTGCAAGTTCTCATTCATTCATACATAGATTCTACCGTAAAATCTACCTCTAAATTGTGAAAGGTACTTTCATAGTATCTCCTACTAATATTCTATCATATTTGGTTAAAAATACAAGTTTTTTAAACAGGACAACTAGATCATCTCTCGCAAATTTATTTTCTTTTAAGGAGGTGACGGTAACACCCAATCACTTCAACACCTGCTAAAAAACTAAATTAAAATCATATTACTTGTTATTTTTAAACCATTCGTAAAGCTTCACCATAGAGTAAACACAGCCAGGTAAAGCTATGGAGATACTAATTACTTGAAATAGTTCTTGCAACTATATATCCTTTCACAGCAAAAACCTTGTTGATTGTCTCCATAATAATCTTTTTTTAACAATTAGTCAAGCCATATTTATTTAAGCCTATCAGCCAGACCACCAACAACCAATGAAAAACAAACATATTAACGACATAAAGTAGCACTATCCGGGTAATCAAAGTTTATAAATATAAGGAGGGCGTTGGCAGCCTGACTCATAAGCTTAAAGGCATAAAAAAAGACGGTATCGCTACCGCCTGTAATTATAGAGTTAAACAGTTTTTTAAAAATTAGTTACACTTTAACATCTTACCTAAATTATATACTTTTTAGGTGTTTTTGTCCACCCCTACTCATGAATCATCTTGTAAATTCTTAGCAAGGCCAAATCAGACTTCTTCCAGATAGCCGACTTAGACAAGCCATATTCAGCCCCTAGAAGCCTCATAGTAGAAGTGCCATGTATCCATATCCTAAAGACGATACCTATCATTTTAGAGTCATCTAGGCTCTTAATAGCCCAGTCTAAATCTTTATACTCACCCTTGATATCCTTGATAAGTTTCTCCCTGCTATGGATCTCATCCATCACCTTACAAATCTTACTTTCTTGGCTGCTACCACCCCCTTTACTTGGATTAGTATTAGCAAGGCCAGAGCCTACCCCTTGGATACTCTCCCTCTTGATAGCAATCTCAAGCCTTAACTCATCAATCTTCTTAAGACACTCCCCATACTCCTTGAGAGTCGCCTTAGTATCAGCAATACGCTTCTTATCCTTAATCTTCTTAAGGTCTTTAATATGTTTTTCCATCAAGCAATCCTCCCCTTAATCTTATCCCTAGTCCCATAGTCAATTTTAAGTATCTGAGTAGGTTTTATAGACATCTCCTCCAGCAAATCCTCAAAAGTCACATATCCTAGATTAATAGAGTCAAGCAAACTATCAAGCCTAGCCCCGTATTGCTCAATCCTCTTTTGTCCAAAGCCAAACTCAAGCCTTAAAGCCTCCACAGTCAGGCCAAGGAACTTAATAACAAGCTCCTTATTAGCCTCCTCATTCTGCTTTCTAAAATATTCAGACAATTCGTCAATATCCGACTCCTTAAGATTGAGATTTTTAGTAAATCTTCGCTTCATCTGCCTATTCATCTTCTAACTCCTTAATCCTATTAAAAACATAATCAATACTCCCCTTAATCTCTTCTTTAGTCATCCTGTACACATCCTCAACCTCATAATCCTTAGTCAAAGCCATCATATACATCTCCTCCTTAGATGGTATGAGCATAGTAACCACAAGGGAAATTATAAAAAATACCCCAGCAACCTTTAAAAACCTTTTAATCAATTTTTCTTCAGAACCATCTAATGTTCCAGTAGTATGCAGATAAAACAATCCTCCAAAAAACAAAGCTGCCATCGATAAAAGCTCAAAGAGGAGGGAGGTATTGCCAAATTTATCCAAAAAAGAAATTAAATATATAATCTTACCCATCTACAGATCCTCCTCCTTCACAAACGTACCATGTAGAGTCTTTCCTTTCCTATCCTTAATCTTATCATAAGCCATAGACAAGCACTCAACAGGGTCAACCCCAATCTGCTCACAAAGGATAATCAAGGTTACAAAAACATCTCCCATTTCATCCTTCATACTCATCCACACATCATGTTCCTTAATCGAAAAATCCTGCTCGATCTTTTTATCGTGTTTGAATTTTTTATACAAACCCCAAATATTAAATTCAGTCTTAAACTCGAAGACCTCCTCGATAAACTTCATAAACTGTTTAGGGGCATTTTCAGCGTGGAGCAAATCCTTATCATCTGCCCAACTTAACACTTTTTCTTGTAATTGTTCAAAGGTCATCTATATCTCCCATTTTCAATCTCATATAATCTTGAGTTTATATTTTTTCTAATCCTGTTTATTAACATAGCATTGATATCTGCTTTATCATCTTCTTTAGCATCTGAAGGATTTCTAAACATATTGTTTTTTAATTCTTCAAAATCAACTTCGCAAGCTGAAAGCAATTTTTCTACCTCTTTAATTTTCATCTTCAATCTCCCCATTGCATGGTCACAAAAACAGTATCGGTTTCATATAAATAATTTGTATCTGCCACATCTAAAGGGGTGTAAATTTCTTCGCAGCATCCTAAATTGTCGTTATATATTTGTTCAAGCAATTCAACTTTCAAGTCACTTTCAGGGTCAAAATCAGAAAACCACTCTAAAAAATCTTTTACTTTCATGTCTAAACCTCATAAATACATTTAATATCTAAAGGGTCAATATACCTTATCCCATCATCGTCCATAACTATAGCCAAAGGATATGCTCTTATTCCACCTTTGTGTCCATACACTACAGGTTCAGGTCTAAGCACTTCTGAATATTGATAAAACCCAAAGAACTCTCTATCAAGTATTTCTCCATTATTATTTTTGTACATACATTTTTTCATCTTTTACCCTCCATCTTCTCATCAATAACTTTAGTAGCCCCATAAAGAACCACCGCCCCCATTAAACAAAGCAAAAGGCTTTTCCAACCATACCAATCCATAAAAATCTTTAAAACCATCAGCCACAAAAGCCAATCGTTGATATCTCTTTTTCTAGTCATTTTTTACCTCTATATCTTGATCCTCGTAAATATTTCCTACTACATAGCAATTTCCTGCAAGCCTGGTATTTTCATCTGAAATATCTTCAAAGCTTGTATAATCCCCATCATGTTTGATATATGAACCAAAGCATCCGATAAGCACTTCACCTTTAAATGATTCTTCGCCATCTCTATACTCTATAAGGTCTCCCTCATATATATCCTTGCCTTCTTCATCTTTTAAACCTGTAGACCACATAAGATTAACTTCATCAAAACCCCTTACAATATCAAGGCTTACTTCATCTTCGTTACCTTCAAAATCATCTGCATAGTACATAACTTCTTTATTAGTAAAGTCAATATACTTAACATCTCTAACAACCTTTAAATGCTTGTCATAGACCCTACATTTTGCATACATTTAGTCTTCCTCTTCCTCTTCTTGATTCTTGTTCTCTTCAATGTTTGCTTTTACTTCTTCTATTTTTCTTTCTGTTTCTTCAATAATCCTTTCATAATAATCTTTACTCCATTGGTCATGTTCTGATTCAAGCCTTTTTTCATAATTTGCTTTGTTACGCTCCAATCTCCTTAGATAGGCCTCTTCGCTTTCTAGTGACATACAAAGCACTGGTTCAAAACTTGCTCTTATATACTTTCCACAATTAGGACATTCCACTAACTCGTCTTGTTCGTTCCCATCCATATCACAAACTTCTACTACATCGTCTGGCTCTATTTCATGGTTGCAATATGGACAATAATCACTTTCTAACATCTTAAAATCTCCTTTTGTTTATTAAAGTGCTAAGTTTCTCAACACTTATTCCCTTCTTCTCCGCTCTTCTCAACACTTACTGCGTTCTTCTCAACTCTTACAAAAGCCCTATATTTCAACATTTCAGTAAAATCTTTATAAATCTACTCAACTTTTCTCAACTTTTCTCCGTTTTACTCAACACTTCCAATTGTTACTCCTTTAATTTACATAATTTCAAGAAATTCATATTCATCGCCATATTTCAGTAAAAACAATCTCTTTTTAAGGCTATAAACTTCAGTTTTTGTAGCTACTGATTTTACATCCTCAACAATATTTTTCTTTTTATTGCAATCATAATATTTAAAATCGGCAAAATAAGATATTCTTTTTAAAGTTTCTCCCTCTCTCCTAATCGTGGGGATCAAAAGAAACTGAGGCTGGAGGACAAGGTCAGTTATAGCCCCGCCCCTCTCCAAAAGCTTAAGCTCCTTATATCTCCTAGCCTCCTTCATGCTAGCAAAATTGATACCATCGACTTTGACTTTTTTGTTTTTGTACTTGTTGTAAGCCATCAATCCTCCACCAACCTATAACCTAACTTAGTAAGGCTAATAGAAAGACCATCAAGGCTTATAGTAGTCCCCCTGCTATCCTGTGTAATCTGCACATAAACATCACAATACTTAAAATTGCCATTTGTAAAATCTACATCTTTTTCATCTAATCCCTGGACAACTTTTTTAAGCTTTATAAATTTTCTATTTTTCATTAATCCTCCAAATACCAATAAGTGACTTGGTTAAGCCTAAACATTCCAATCTGTAAATCGCCTTTAAAAACTCTTAAATAACCTGCAAATTCATCTACATCATAATCATCAGCTTCAAGAGTCCTAGACCTGCCATTAATAAGTCCAACAACTAACTTCATAACATCCTCACTTTCCAAGTCTTCCTATAATTTATCTTGACCTCACTCACCTTGTAAGCCCCTTTGTCAAAGACTGCCAAGTTTTCAGTCATATGAGAAAACCTCGCCTTGTACTTTCTTTCATCCTCTCTCATATCAGCATCAAGCCTTGTAATCTCGTACAATTGACCTTCTTTAAATTTCATTGATTCACCTCCAAATCAAAATGGAATGCGACCTTCGTCTTGTATCTCGCTAAAATCGTCCTCAAAAAACTCGTTATTTTGATTTTGATTGCCTCGGCTAGTATTTACACCTGAATTACTTTTACTTCCCTCCTGAGTCGAATTAGATAGGTATTCGACACTATCAGCGACTATATCTGTAGTGTAAATTGTCTTACCTGTTTCTCTATCTTGGTAGCTCCCAGTCTGAATCCTGCCCTCGATGGCACATTGCCTGCCCTTACTTAGATATCTAGAAGCATTCTCGCCCATCTTGCCCCAGACAATAATCCTAGGGAAGTCAGCGGTCTGGCGATTACTCGCCTCCGCCTCCTCTCTTTTGTCCTTGCTTAGCTTTCTATCAAGGGCTAGGGTAAAAGTGCAAACCGCTTGATTAGACTGTGTATATCTTAGTTCAGGATCTCTTGTAAGTCTCCCGATTAGAATCGCCTTATTCATGTAAACTCCTTACAAAATCACTGACTTTCTTGTGCAAACCATCAAATACTTTTCTTATCTTTTTAGCATCTTCATCAATAAAAAAACCATCTTCATTGTCTTGTGAAAGCTCAGTCAGAATATCATTAAGCATTTTTACTTCATCATCTGTTAAATCTATCTTCATTTATTCATCCTCATTTTCTTAATCTCTCTATCAGCCACAAAGCCAACAGTAAAGTCTTCATAATTATCTACATCTCTCAGCATCTCAAGTACATATTTAAAGCTAGAGACCTTTACTTTTCTTTCATCCCTAATCACTACTAGGGTATACAAGACATTTCTCCAACCATATTGCTCGATAGCCCTATCAAATAAAGCCCTATCATCCACACTTGAGTTGTTCTTAACCGACTGGCAGTAGCAGCGATAAGTTAATTCTTCCTCTATGCTGCTGCTCTTACTCTTATCTCTTATCTCTTGCTCTATATCTTGCTCTTGCTCTGTGTTACATTTTGTTACATCAATGTTACTTTGTAACGCTTGACCGTTACTTTGTAACTCCTTTTGTTTTTTTCTATGCTTCCTTACACGTCTTGCTGACTGGGTTTCAGACCCAATCAAGGCTGGTACTTCATTTAGAAAAACATCATCATTTACATATTCAATAAGATCATTAGCATTACAGAAAGCTAGAGTCATTTTTATATCGTCAATTTCTTCATCGATATCAAGGGCTAATTGGTGATAAATATCTTCATCAGTCCCCTCAAACTCGATAACCCCCTCATTATTTATGCTTAAAAGCTGGAGTTTAAGGTAGATGATGGTGTAAGTATCACCACCAGCCACCTTTCTTAGTTTTTTCATCTTTCGACTATCAAAGAAATCATCCTTTAATTTTAGCCAATAATACCTCTTATTATCACCCAATTAGACCTCCTTGACAGGCTCAAAATCATCACCAAAGAGTCCAGACTGCTTGTCTACCTCGATAATCTCGCCCGTCTCCTTGTCGACATTAGCTGGAGCTTCCTTTTCTTCTTCCTCTACTACTTCAGGCTCAATCTCATAATCGACTTGGTAGACTCTTTCGCCGCTTTCAGCCTTGCTAGTCTTTTCAAAGTTAGCATTATCAAAGTTTGTCGCTTGGACTAGTGCCTGACTTTCTATTGCCTTAGGTGCATATTTTAGAACCTGGATCAGTGCAGATTTTTTGGCCATGGAGTCAAAGTTAGTCTTCCAAGGCCCGCTATTATATGATTTTGAATAGGTCTTACCATATTTCTGGGCATCAGCCTTTGACATATAGAAGACATCCTGACCCCCGTCCTTGGTTTGATAGATAGCATAGTAGCCTATGACATCTCCACTATCACCAGTCAGGCAAGGTTTATGAGAAATCTCACCACTACCATAATCGAAATCAAAGTCTTCATTTGCTCTTACCTCACGGGCAGTTATCCTCTTAAATTGCCCTGTATTGTAGGCTAATTTTAATAATCCTTGATATCCTAGCTGGAAGTTAACTGTTTTACCATAAGGGATAAGGTAAGCCTCCCCAAGTGGTGTATTAAATTCAAGACCAAGCTGGGCAGAGTTCATAATTGCCGCCAGTAAAGACTCCTGACTACACTCAGCAAGCTTAGGATTAGAATTAATAGCGGTAAGGGCAGTCCTAATAAACTTTTCAACAGTTAGGTAAGAAGGTAAAGCGTTTTGAATCTCCCCCTTCATTGCCATCAATAAGCCTCTAACGGTATTGTTTTGTTTTTTTGCTGGTGCTTTGTTTTGTGTGTTCTTTAGTGCTTGTTTTGCGTTAGTCATGTAATCCTCCTAAAAAGCTTCGTCTGGTTTTTCTAATACTGATATTTTTTTCTCAAGTTTATCTGTCATTTGATAGTATTTATCCCTTTGTTCTCTAGCTAAATCTAACTGCCCTAAAATCTCATGTTGTTTATTTATAAGCTGAGCCTTTTCAACTCTCAGCCTAGTGATTTCATTTTTTAAAGTCTCTATATAATCTTTTGTTATGTCACTTAAAACATCAGCGTAATTTTTGTTTCTTTTATTCACTCATAATCTCCTTTAAATTAAATCTCCTAGACTCAGTAACCTTTGAAAACTCCTCAAAAATCTCTGGTCTTTCCTTCTTTATTCTCTTAGTGTCAATCCTAGTAGTAACAACAGGCTTATAAGTAACCTGTAAAAACTCGCTCCTGCCATAGTCGTGGTCTCCTAACTGTAGCTTGATTTTCTGTTCAAACTCCTTATTATCAGCATCAAGGGTCTTGATAAGGTCTTTTCTATCCTTGTAGGCCTCATAGTCTTGTTTATTTATTTCAAGGTCCAGCCCCTCTTCAAGACCACCCTTAAACCTATCTTTTAAAGCTTGGTCATACTCATCCGATCCATCTGGAGCTGGCATCTCTCCCTTTTCTACATAGTTAGTCCAAAAATCAATCTCCTGTGCTTCTAACATCTGAATCACTTCTTCATCCCTTTCTATCTCCCTGATAATAAAATCAGTAGAGAAAATCAGGCAAGCTATATAACACTTCTTAGCCCCAGTAACCATCATGTAGTGGTGGCATTGTAGCTCGTAATTTATAGGAATAGCCCCATCTGCCCACTTATCTTTTGCATAAGGGCTTGTAGTCTTGCACTCAAGGATTGCATCCTCCCCAACCACTTCCCTATCTATGTCAGCAAACATGAAAGGATAATCCTTTCTTGCCATCATAAAGTTATTTCTTCTTACCTTCTTACCAGTAGCCTCTGTAAATCTCTTAGCCACATAATCTTCAAGGTCTCGACCCTGCCTTAGGATCTCATTATCAATATCTTTTACAACCTGACCAGTCTTTTCAAGGTATAAGCTAGCCTTAGATTTCCAAGGATTAAGACCACAGGCGGCCGCTGCATCTGACCCGCCTATGCCCTTAGTCCTCATCTTAAGCCAATCCTCCCTGGTCAATTCAGTTAAATTAGCAATCTTTTTCATATTAAATCCCTCAAATATAAGCTTTCTTGAAGGGCCATATCCCTCCTATACTCATCATCAAGTTCTTCTTCGTAAGCTTCATCTTCAGATGATAACTCTGTATCTAAAATCTCAATATCATCAACATAAGAGTCGATTTCTTCGGCATCACTTAACATAGCCTTAACCGCCCTATCAACACTTCCATCATAAAGTCTGTCAAGCTCGACCTTATCTATAAAAACTTCGTACTCTTTAGTAAGTGCAAAACTAATCCTCATAATTTATCCATATACCTCCTATGTCTTTCCCTGCTTTCAATTGCTATATCTACATGCTTAAGCTTGGTCATGTTATCATCTGTCATCTCCTTGCTTAACAGTATTTCTCTAACCTTTTCTAAATCATCATCAGATAGTGTCTGAATGGATTCACTAAATTCCACTTGATCTTTCGCTTTCAAAACTTGTCCTTTTTTCTTAAAACTTGTATAATTTTCATGAGTTAATTTCAATTTTGCCTAGTTCCAGCTAGGCAATTTTTTTATATCATCCATAAACCAATCACTAGGCTTATAATTGCAAAAGGTATGCCCCAAATCTGACAGTAAGGAGTCTTGCCATACATAGCAATCATCAACCATATAAAGGCTATTAGGGTTGTAATCATTTTTTCTGTGATTCTATTTGTTACGAAGCCCTCAATTTCTTTAAGTGCTAAAGATTCCTCAAGGTCCTTAGCTCCACACTTAATAAGCTCAATTCTCTTCTTTCTACTCCTAGGGATTCTTCCTCTTTCTTGCATAATTCCTCCTATAAAACCCATCCACCCTTAAAAGGTGAAATCTTTCCTTCTTCCACTAACTTCAAACTAAACATATCAACATAAATCATATCTTCGCTCCCTTTTCCCAAGAAAGTAGCCCCGAAGCTATACTTATCAGCCTTAAGCCCGCAGACAATCGCCTGCTCAGTAACTCCAAGTATCTTTGCCGCTTCCTTAACTCCTTCTTTCTTAACTAATCTTTTCTCCACCTATAAGCACCTCCTATCCTAAAAACTTATTAACAAAGTATATCTGCCCCTTGCCTGTGACCTTGGTAGTAGTAGTTACAACATTTGCCCCGCTGCTATCTACATATGAACCCTTCTTCATCTCGAATAATCCTTGCTCGATGTATACTTGCTTAGGCTGGTTCTTTCTTTCGCCACCCTTGCACAAATATCCATTATTCCTTAACCAGGCGAATAAGTTATTCTGGCCAATCTTCTTTTGAGCCTTGCCCGTCCTAATAGCCTCTTGGCTTATCATCTTAGCTAGTTCACCAATCAAACATGACTTGTTAGAAGCTGAAACAGTATCAGCAAATAGAACCTTAGGCTTGTTTTTCTCAATCTGTGCCTCTGCTAAAGCCCTCTTGGCCTTCTCTTCCTTGAGGTTAGTCGCAAGCATAATCAAATAGTCAGGATCTGTAAGAGTTCTTTCAATGACTCCATCAGTCATATAAGCCCCGTGCTTTCTAATCGCTGGTAGGACCTCTGAGGTAACCCAATCCGCAAATCTTTCTGCCTCTGGTTTTCTTGACTGGAAAACTAGTTTGTATAGATTAGCTTCATTGATAAAATTAGCTAATTGAGTTCTTCCCATACTATCGATGACCTCATTACTAATGACCCCATCTTTATTAAGTCTTGACTTTGCTTGACTAGGATTGTTTATCTCTAAAATCCTACAAACATCATTGAGTGCAAAATATGGTTCATCATCAATAATCGATGTTCTCACTTCTCCAAACTCATTATTTTCAAATATCTTTAATTCTTTCATTAATCCTCCTTAGACACTTTAAGTTGTTTATTATTATAAAAAAGCAACTATTAGTGTTATTTTTAATTAAAAAAATAATTCATCTATGCTTTTATCAAATAACATAGAATATTTGATCTTTATATCATCACTAGGTGTTCTTCTACCTTGTTCATACATACCAACCGCAGATACAGTCAATCCAAACATATCCGCAAGTTGTTTTCTACTCATCCCTGCATTTATTCTTAATTTTCTTAATTTATTCCCTAATTTTCTATTGATAGCTTCAATATCTACCACCCCCTCAATATCTTATCTTGATACCATTATAACACTTTTAGTGTTAATGTCAAGATTTTTTTGATATTTTCTTTAAAATTAACACTAAATGTTGGGTTTAACCTCTTTTATTTAACACAATTTGTGTTATAATAAAATAAAAGAACACAAAGCGTTTTAGAAAGGAGAAACCATGAGTGTAGGAAATAGATTAAGACACTTAAGAAGTCTATCAGGAAAGACCCAAGGCGAACTAGCCAAACAATTATATGTTACAGCTTCAAGCATAGGCATGTATGAAAGAGATGAAAGAACGCCAAGCACAGATGTATTAAAAAAATACTCACAGTTATTCGATGTGTCCCTCGACTACATTCTAGGTAACGAACGCCCAGTAGAAGGCCAAGACTACATAACAATCAATGTTTACGGCAGCATACCAGCAGGAATACCGATAGAAGCAATAGAAGAAATAACCGACACCGAAGACCTATCCCTAAAAGAATACGACAAAAACAAGACCTATCTAGGCCTAAAAGTAGATGGTGATTCCATGTATCCCAAATACCTAGATGGTGACACCGTAATAATAGAAAAATGCCCAGACTGCGAAAGTGGCACAGACGCAGCGGTTTATGTCAATGGCTACGAAGCCACTTTAAAGACAGTTATAAAAAATCAAAATGGCACAGTAACCCTAAGACCAATAAACCCAAACTACTCCCCTCAAACCTACGGCCCAGGAGACGAACCCGTCAGGATCCTAGGAATAGTAAAAGAAATCAGAAGAAAAATATAGGTATCTAGCCGCAAGGCTTTATATATAAAAAATATAGGAGGAAATTATGAAAAAAGCATTATTAGTGCTAATTGCAGCAAGCTTATTAGCAGCATGTGGGAACGAAAAAAAGGAAGAACAAATCCCAACCCAACCTGAGGTATCTGAAGAAAATCAAATGGAACCTGAAACAGAGGCTGTTGAAGAGGCTGAACAGCCTATAGAAGAACCAGTAGAGGAACCAGTAGAGGAAGAAGTAAAATCTAGTCAAATTATCCAATCTCAGCCAGGAGAAACACAAAAAGAAGATTATTTTGCATGGGAAACAGACGATGGAATTTACAAACAAACTGGAGACGCTTTTATAACTAATTCAAAATATGATGATTCTAAAATATTAGTAATCCCTATAAATTTTACAAATAAAAAACAAGATACAGCTGATCCATGGATGACTTTTATCTTTGATTTCAAAATGTATCAAGAAGATGAAAATCAAGAATATATATTAAATGGGGGCCAAGGCTCAGTTTCAGATGAATATACATCTCCAATAAGTATGAATATAAAAACAGGTGGCAGTGTGGATTATTACATCACTTATACTTTAGAATTGCCAGAAGCAGATGTAAAGATAACACCACAATTTGGAAATGGGGGATATTACACATTTAAACAACATTAAAAATAAATAATATATTGTTAACCCCAACAAAGCCCTAGGATAAGCCAACCTAGGGCTAAAAAAAGACTATCCATTAGACACTTAAAGGGTATAGAAAAGTCCTACCCACAAGGGCAGGACTCACGCACAATTACCATACCACAACCAACGGTAAAACCCGAATCATAAATAAAAAGAAAGACTAACTATTAAAAGTCAAGAGGTGAAACAAAGAAAATATAAGTAATGATATTGATAAAAACTGAATAAAAATAAGCATGAAAAAGCACCCTAAAGTTTAAGATTAAAAATAGGGTTAGTAA
>NZ_JAMXSL010000015.1:0-46811 GCF_026131715.1 Anaerococcus sp. NML200537
CTTCTACACTAGTATCTTGTATTTGTAATTTTCTTTTATTAGCAGGTAATCTTTCAATTATCGAATTTTCTTTACTGATATATTATTTTTCCCATAAAAATATTATAAAAATCAAATCTTTAATTATTTAAATTCATATTTGAAATAGCCTTGGCTTGCATTACTAAACCTACCATTATCATAGTAAAATCTACAACTGGTTCTGCCCACCAAACAGCCCCTGCTCCAAATATTCTTGGCAATATAAGTAAGGCTGGAACAAGTAGTATTAACTGTCTTAGCATTACAATCATTCCAGCTTTTTTCCCATCCCCAATCGCTTGAAAAAAAGTTATTGTCATAATCATAATTCCATAAAGAATAAATACTGAATAGAATATTCTGAAATTATTAACTCCGCTTGAAATTATATCCTGACTTACTTTAAATAAACCAAGTAACTGTTTTGAATATACTTGTGCTGGTAACCAAAAAATTGCTGCAAGTACTGTTCCTCCTATAGAAAATATCTTCATAGTTTCCTTTACTCTATTGTATTGTTTTGCTCCAAAGTTTGTGCCAATAATAGGCTGTAACCCCTGACTCATTCCCCAAATTGGTATAAATGAAAACCCATAAAATCTCAAAGTTGCTGACATCAATATTGCATTTGGATCTCCACCATATTTAAAAGCTTGTTTATAAAGTAATGTTTGTTGAACCATGAAAAATACTTGCATGATCATAGCTGATACTCCTACTCCAAACATTTCCTTTGATATATCTTTTTCTTTTTTTATTTTCCCTATTTTTACATTTTCACTTTTATTCTTAAAATAATAAAGAGTAATAACAGCTTGAATTATTTGTGCTGTTACAGTTGCTATAGCTGCTCCCTCAATGGCATAATCACCCATTGCTTTCATTAGTATTGGATCAAGAACTATATTGATAAAGGCACCGAGTCCCATGATACTCATTGCTCTTTTCATAAGCCCTTCACCACGCATAACCATATTGGCTGACTGGGTAAAGTTTACAAAAATTGAGCCTAGAAATATTATTCTTAAATATCTTATACCTAATGCCTTTATTTCTCCTGTTGCTCCAATTAAATCTAAAAAATATGGTCCTAGAAGTATTCCTCCTATGGTTATAATCGTTGAAAAAAAGATAACCCAATAGATAAGATTTCCCATAAGTTTGTCTATAGTATCTTTATCACCTTTTCCCATGGCTCTTGATAAAATCGATGCCGAACCTATCCCTATAAGCGTTGCAATCCCATTATTAAAAAATGTAAGTGGCATGGCTATTGAACAAGCTGCCATGGCATTTTCCCCTATTATCTGTCCTGCAAATATTCCATCCATAAGTGGATATAGGCCTATAACTACCATCCCAATTACTGCTGGTATAGATAATTGAAACATTAAAGACAATGGCTTCTTGGTCAACAACTGTTCTTTCATGTTTTGTTTCATTTTTAATCCCCTCAATATATAAATTCTTCTGCTAATTTCGTTTTTTCTAATAAATTGTTATACAATTTTGATTCTTCTATCAGTTCTTTGTGATTGCCTCGGCTTTCCACATGTCCATTTTCTATGACTATGATTTTATCTACATTTTCAATAGATTTTAATCTATGGGAAATAATAATAACTGTTTTATCCCTTATTAATTTATTCAAACTTTCTTGAATTTTCTTTTCATTGTCCACATCAAGGCTTGCTGATATTTCATCTAATATAAGAATTGGTGCATCCTTTAAAAAAGCTCTTGCAATAGAAAGCCTTTGTCTTTCACCACCAGAAAGCTCTGACCCATTTTCCCCTATAACTGTATCTAATCCATTAGGAAGTTTATTAATAAAATCCATACAATTTGCAAGGGTAGCTGCCTTGATAACTTCTTCATCGCTGGCATCTTTTTTACCTATACGAATATTTTCTAATATAGATGAGTTAAATAAAGTAACATCTTGAAAAACAATAGATATTTTCTTAAATAAAGAATCTGTGGAAATGTTTTTTATATCCTTTCCATCTATTAAAATTTGACCTTTATCATAATCATATAATCTTGATATTAATCTTAATATACTTGTCTTTCCAGAGCCAGAAGCTCCAACTAGAGCCGTTACCTCTCCCTGTTTCGCAGTAAAGCTAATGTCCTTTAAAACCTGATTATCATCATAAGAAAAAGCTACATTTTTAAAGACTATATCAAACATATTCAGTTCTACATCTTTACCCTCTTGAATTTTTGTTTCCTTAATCTCCCTAATCCTTTCAACACTTGGATCTATAGAGAACACTTCTAATAATCCTTCTTTTGATAAATCGAAAATATCTTTTATCTTTATGGCAGACATTAAATACCCTAAGAGATATAAAATGTCAATCTCCCCAGATAGAATAAGGCTAATACCAACATAACTAACTACTGCTATACTTACGAAAGAAAACATAGTAGATAAACCTAATGTTATAATAGAACTCTCTTCCACTTTTAAATGTATTTTTTCACTTTCATCCATCTGTTTATAAAGTGATGTCTTCACTTCATCAGATAAGTTGAAACTATTTATTTCTTGTTGAAGTTCAATAGTTTCTTGGAATTTTTCTGAGTTTTCTCTAAGTACCTTGTGATATTTCTTGTTTCCTTTTACCTGCGACTTTTTAGCAATAGGTATTAGTATAAAACTTAAAATAGTTGGGATCATTACTGCAAGCCCCATCTTAAAATTACCTATCATTAACATAATTCCAATTAGTGGGAAAAATAAAACCATTCCTCCTACTTTAGGTATTGAATGACTCATAGCGTGTTCTACTTTTTCCACATCTGCCATAATCGTTTGAGATATATCTGATAAATTATGTTTTGAGAAGTAGGATAGGGGAAGTTTTGATAGAGTTTCAGCAATATCTATTCTTAAATTAGCACTCTCTTCATAAGTTGTAGTATAAAGATCATCATATTCTTTGGCTAACAAAACATACATTATTACTAATGTAACAACAGAAACGCCAAAATATAAATAAGGGCTTTTAACATTTTTCAAAAGAAGCTCATCTGTTAACATCATTAAAATAAAGGCAGGAACCATATTAATACAGTAAACCAAGAAACTCGATATAGTAGATTTAGTGAGATCTTTAGCTCCTTTATCAGTCAGACAAAAGCGTTTTTTATAAAATTTCCTCATCTTTAACCCTCCATTGATTTGCACTGTCATAAAGCTCTAATAATTCCTTATATTTTCCACCTTTTGAAATAAGTTCTTGATCACAGCCTCTTTCAATTATTTCTCCATTCTCTAAAACTAAAATTTCATCAACAGAACGAATACTACTCATCCTATGGGCAATCATAATTACTGTTTTATCTTTCATAAGGTTTTTAAAGGCCTTTTGAAGCTCATACTCATTGTCTGGATCAATAGAAGCACTAGCTTCATCCATAATTACAATTTTAGATTTCTTGAGCATGGCTCTCGCAATAGCAATTCTCTGTTTTTCTCCTCCTGATAAATAGACTCCTTTTGAGCCGATCATGGTATTCTCCCTTTCAGGAAACTTATTTAAAATAACATTACAACCTGCAAGTTCCATAGCCTTCATAACTTCTTCCCTACTTGCCTTTCTATTAGCAAGAGCAACATTTTCGTAAATAGATGTCTTAAAAAGTTTGCTATCCTGAAAAACAAAAGAAATTGTGTTTATTAGAGCATCCTTACTATAAGATTCTAGGGGTCTCTCTCCAATCTTTATACTACCACTATCTACTTTGTAAAATCCAGATAATAGCTTTACAATAGTCGATTTACCTGAACCTGAATGTCCAACTAATGCATATTTTTTTCCCTCTTGTAATTTAAATGATAAGTTTTCTAATACCTTATTTCCATTGTAGCCGAATGTTACATTATCAAACTCTATATTATAGTTTTTGAAATCACTAATCTCTCCATAATTTAATTTATCTTCATTCATTTTTTTATATAAGTCTTCTAAAGTATCTACAGCATACCTAGCGTTAAAGATGTTCATACTAGCCCACATAATTTTCATAAATGAAACCATCATTACTCCACTTAAAAACAAAATCATGAATAGTTCAACAATAAGCAAATTAGCATTATTAACTTTATTTATGGTAAAAACTAAAGGGATAGACAAAATTGCAATAATTCCAAAAAATATCCATTGATATAGTACATAAGGTTTTTTAGAACTAATTGAGTAATCAAGAGCATACTTAGAATAATCCTTAATCGCCTTATAAAGAGTTTTAAAAGACTCTACAGTAGCTCCGAATATTTTAACAACTTGCATGCCTCTGACATATTCAACTGTTTCACCACTTAAAATTTCTAAGGATTTTTGGTAGTATTCCATGAACTCTCCTCCACCCATCATGTTCTTTAAAATAAGAGCCCCTACTATTGTTAGTATAAGAATAACTATTCCCACTCTACTACTAATAGAAAAGGCAAGTATTAAAGATAAGACTGGAATTAAAAAAGCTTGTGAATTATCTGGTATCATATGTGCTACTGCCGTATGAGTTTTAGCTGCATTATCATCAATAGTTTTTCTTATAATTCCAGATGGATTTAAGTCATAAAAACGAAAACTTGCTCCTGTAAGTCCATCTATCCCTTTCTTTCTCAAATTAGTTTCTAAACGAAATCCGAGCTTATGGGAAAATAAACCTGATAGTAAATATACCAAAGCTCCCAACGTCAAACTCAAAACAGTTTGAATAGACATTGCTCTAGCAACTAATAAATCCTCCTCAACAATTGAACTTCTTAAAAATTTATACAATAATGAATATCCGTACACCATCAGAAACGCAGATAGTGCTGATAAGAAAACTGCTATATATCCATTATGTTTTCCCTCAGGCACATAGGAAAAAAGCCTTTTGTAAATTTTCATATTTACCCCCTTAATAATATTTTGATAAATTTCAAATAAAAAATACGACTTACTTGATAACTTTTATCATAAGTATATTGTAAAATATTTTCGTTTGTTTTACAATATATATAGGTTTATATGTCTAAACGTGTTATTGGAGGTTTGTATGGAAAATTTTGAAAGTTTAATAAATGCTTATGTTTCATCGGAATTAAAAGACGAGAATTATTTTCATCCTCTAGGGAGGTATTATATAGCTAATACGAAATTATATAATGGTTATTACTGGTATTACGAAAGTAGCGACTTTATAATAGACATTCATAATCTTTTCATAAAAGAAGATTTTGTAGAAGATGGCGTTGAATCAATGCAAAATTATGTTACATTAATTTCCAATTTTGTAATGTCTGGAAACGGAGAATGGTTTAATCCCTATCAGTCAATTGAACCTTTTTCTATGTTTGTTATGGATCCAAGCGACAAAAAGAATAGATATCTTATACATAAAAATTCTAGATTGTGTCTTGTAGGTGTAAAATTTAAAAAAAGTTTTTTAGAAAAATACTATCCACCATATTCTTACTCAAATAATGTAGATGATTTAAAAGATATGTTTTTTCAATCTAAAAATTCAATTATTAATCCAATAAGTAAGATTGCTAAAGATATTTTGACTTGTAAACTTGAAGATACTGAAGCTAAACTTTTCTTTGAGGAAAAGGTAAAAGAGTGGTTTTATATAACTGTTGAGGCTAGTGAAGATTCGAAAAATTTTAAGCCTCTTTCAACCGAAGATGAAAAACTTATTGAGAATGTAGAAAGATATATTAGCGATCATTATTCTAACAACATACCTCAATCACTTCTAGAAAAAATCGCTTGTATGAGTGGAACAAAGTTAAAGGAAAGTTTTAAGAAAAAAAACAATTTGAGTATTACAGAATTTACCCAAAGAAAAAGAATGAATATAGCAGAACAATTATTAGTAACCACTGATCTTGAAATAAGACATATAGCTAAAACTGTTGGGTATACTTCAGCTAGCCGATTTAGCGAACTTTACAAAAGATATAAGGGAGTTTATCCTAATGAGGTTAAAATTATGATTAATTTAAATAAATAAATCTAAACCATATTCCTAAAAAGAGGACTAAGACGCCTCAATATGTCTAGTCCTCTTTTTAGAATTTTTAATACTATTAATTAACAATATAAATTTATATCTCATTGAAAATCATAGTGTAAAATATCTTGTGTAAACGTAAAGTTGTTCCTTGGATAGAAAAAGAGGGTCCAATCTTGTAAGATTAAGTTAACACAACTAAATCACATGAATATTGGAGAACCTCATAACAAATTTTAACAAAGAATTGATTGAAGTGCTAGCCCAAGGAGTAGATGTTACAGAAATATTTCGCTGTCAACCGGAAGATGCGATGAATCTTCTTCTAGAAACAGAAAAAAACGTTTTTTAGGATTTGAGCCCTGTGATACCAGTGAATACAACTCTGGGAATTCTAGAAATAGCTACTACACTAGAACCCTTAAAGGCAAATATGGTATATTACATCTTAAGATGCCTATGGATAGGAAGGGGCTCTTTTCTCAAAAACCCCTATCTTTTTTTAACGAGTCAAATTCTACTCTTGAAGATAACATTAAATTGTTCCACCAAAATGGTCTAACAACCAGAGACCTATTAGAAATGATTGAGAAAATGTACGGTCAGCAAACCGTATCAAATAGTTCGAAGTCCACCCTAGAGGAACTATAGCTTTTTAAAAAGAACTCCAGACAGGCCGTTGTCTACTGCTATGTTACCTTTCTCTCCATAAGACGAGATTCGGTTAGCAAAGAAGCTGTTCATGATATTATAGGAATCACAAAAGAAGGCCACAAAGAGGGTCTAAGCTTTGCTATTTATCCCATAGAATCTGCTTCTAACTACAGAGAAATACTCCAAGATCTTAAATCCAGAGGACTAGAAGATATCGTTCTCTTTGTTAGCGATGAATTAACAAAACTAAAGCATACTCTTAACGATGAATGTCCCTTATCAAAACATCGATCCTACTGGATACATATCATAAGAAATATAGCCAATAAAGTAAGAGTCAATAATAAGTCACCCCTACTGGAAGACTTAAACTTCCCTTAGAAAATTTGTTTGATAAATGGGCAGACAAATATCCTAAAGTAAAAGAACAATTTCCCCATGAAACATCTCTGGAAAAGTATGTGTATACCGATGTTTCAAAATACAACACGGCGTTTTCTTCTATGATCCATAAGGAATTTGGGATGGCACTATATGAACTAAGTAAACTGCTAAATAAAACATAAGGAAAGCGCCAAAGCAAAAATTTTTCATCCAATATATGGGATTAAGGTACAAAGCATGTAGCATTATCTAGTTAGGTACAATTTACTTAGTTTCACAAGAGGTTACACAATTTATTTAACACTACCTTGAAAACTCTATGCCTTAATAATTTTAAAGTGTAATACTGAACAATTATTAGTTAACTATAATAAAACAATTAAATTATCTTCTTATTAATGTGAATATTTTTTATAATTTCATTAAGATATCAAGTTAGACATATCTTATTTTTTCTAAATCCAATACACGATTGCAAATTAAACTTGCAAATTCAAAATCATGGGTAGCTATAAAAATAATTTTATCTTTTGAATGTGACTTTAATAATTCTACAGTTTTAATCATATTTTTATAATCAAGCCCACTTGTAGGCTCGTCTAAAATAAAAATTTCTTTGTTACACAATAGTCCACAAACTATGGCAAGTCTTTGCTTTTGTCCCCCAGACAAAGTGTTAGGGTGGCTATTTTTATAATTATATAAGTCAAAATCATTTAGCAGTTCATTAATTAAATCATCTTTTACGTTCTTTATTCCTAATTTACATTCAGCAAAGACACTATCTGCAAATAATTGATAATTTACGTCTTGCATAACCATATAAGATATTTGCTTTCTTGCTTTTTCATCAATTTCTTTAGATTTTAAAATAAACTCACCCTTATAATCAGTATAAAGTCCACAAAGAGTTCTTAAAAAAGTAGTTTTCCCTATGCCGTTAGATCCTAAAACAGCAATAATATCACCCTTGTTTGCAGAAAAACTAAGTCTATCTGTAAGGCATTTATCTTTCCTATAAATTGAAACATTATTTACCTGTAAATAAGACTTACCTATAATTGGTGATTTTTCTTTTATATTTAAACTAGGTTTGTTTCTTGTTCTTAAACCCATAGTCTTAATTTCATCTTCAGATAAACTTAAAAAATCTTTATTGGAAAAAATTTTATCAATTTTCCCATTCTTCATATAAATAATTCTATCAACTAAATCCATTATATAATAGATTCTGTGTTCAGATATAATAACTGTTTTACCACTCTCTTTCAACATGGATAAGTGTTTTTTTAATATATCTATTGTCGGTATGTCCAAATTAGAAGAAGGCTCATCAAGTAAATAAATATCTGGATTTGTTGCATAAACTGATGCAAAAGCAATTTTTTGTTTCTCTCCTCCAGATAAATGAAAAATATTTCTATTTTTTAGTTTATTTATTTCTAATTTCTTGCAGGTTTCATCTAATTTCTCTTCTAAAATTTTTGTTTCTACTCCTTGGTTTTCTAGTCCGAATACAATTTCACTATTTGTATCCACATTAAAGAATTGGGTTCTAGGATTTTGAAAAACACTGCCGACATTTTTTGAAAGTTCAAACATTTGATAGTCAGATAATGATTTATCATTTATTTTTACATCACCATTTAAATCTCCTTCATAATAATATGGTATCAACTTATTTATAAGCCTTGTAATAGAGGTTTTTCCAGAGCCAGAAGAACCACATATTAAAATAAACTCTCCTTTTTTTATTTCTATATTTATATTATCTAGGCTAATATCCTTAGAGTTTCTATATTTGAAACAAACTTCATTTAACTTAATCATAAAAATACCTCAAATATATTGTAAATGCAGTAATTACTACTCCAATTATTAGAGATAAATAATCTAAAATTCCAAAATTAATCCTTATAATTGAAGTTCGTTTATTTGGTGATTCAATTCCCCTCGTGATAGAAGCTATAGTTAATTCATCTGCGGCTTTTGACGCCATAATTATCATAGGAGAATAAATGCATTCTACGGTTAAAGAAGGGTTTTTTATAAACCCCAAAAAAGATGGAGAAATTCCTCTAAACCTCATTGAATCTTTTATATATAGCCAATCTTCTTTTATAGTTGGTATATACCTAAGCATTACTGCTAGGGGGATAGAAATTTTTTTAGAAACACCAACATAATCCATAGCAGATAAAAACTCCCCTACTTTCGTTGTGCTAAGTATTATCATAGAGAGCATACATACCGGATAAATTTTATTAACTAAACCCAAAAATGGCATAAATATGCTTCTAAAAGTATTACTTCCATATCTTACAATTAAAATACTAAGAAAATATACTAATAGATATATTAATATCCCAGTAAAAGCAATTTTGATTTTTCTATTTATAAGACTAAAAATAGCAATTAATGCTACAAAAGCTAATTCATATTCTATTGAGGGCAATATACTAGATATAATTATGCACAAAAATAGTAAAACTATTTTTGTGCATGGATTAATATGTGTATTCAATTCTCCTGAAATCATATAATACCCGCCTTTTCAAATTGCTTTTTCAAAAGTTTAGAACCTATAAAAGCACTAAATAAAGCAACTAAAAAAGTTCCAATCACAATAACATAAATCATCCAATCAGCAGCTGCTGCATTCATAGACTCTATATATGTTATATCTGTCCCCTTCTCTATCATTGCATTTGACCAAGACTTAGGATCCATAAAATATACGACAAAAGTCCCTATATCTCCAAGTGCAAATACTCCAAAAGAAAGGATGTTTGTTTTTTTACTTTTATATGACTTGCTTCCTGCTATAAATTCAGCAATTATCCCCATAACTAAAGTTCCAAGACCCATAGCCCAATGCATGCCAGTTGCAAATCTCAAAATACAAATTATTATTGCCAAAATAGCAATAGTTCCTCTTTTAGCCACTTTCGAGATCAGAAACATAAATATTATTCCTGATAAAAGGGCACTACCCATTGGCTGATAAAAGGTTAATACAGGATTCATTCCAAAAGGCATTCCCCCAATCATATTAAATATAAAATAGAGAGCTGTAAAAACCCCTATAGTAATCAAATCCTTTGTTTTTAGACCATTCATATTATTTTTATTCATTTTTTCCTCCTTTTAAATCATTAATTTTAATTGCATTTTTTTTATACGGTTGAATTATTTTACTTTGTCCAAGCTCTCTAGATAATTCACCCCATGTCTCTATCGCTGAAATCAAGTATTGTTGCTCCACTATATTAGCCTTTTTACTATCTATACAATTTATAAATTCTATAATGGACTTTGAAATAGAATTAACCCAACTTAATTTCATCATACTACTATAAGTTTCTTCGTTATCTTCAGCTATTTCAAATGTTTTTAATTTCGAAAACTCATTGCTTTCTTCTAAATTAAATTTTCCATTTTTATCATGTGGCTTATCCAAACAACTCTCCCATATTATAGGTCCATTTGTACCTGATAATGTCAAATTCCCTGAGTTCGTTATAAACATTATTTTATGCATTAATAACATGTAATTATCTGGATTTTTCGCAGTCATTTGATTTTGCACACTTATACATATAGGAATATCGTTTATATACCCTTCTATAATCTCAAAAGGTGATTCTATATTCTGCGTAGATATATTTCTAAATTCATAAGGTTTTAGTCCTCCCAAAGCTCTTCCCAAAATATCTATAAGAGGAAACAATACATGTACACTGCATTGTGCAGAAATAAATCTAATTTTCGACAACTTATTTAGCTTTTTAGATAAACTCAAAAATGTATCTACACTTTTTAAATTTGGATAAAATGTGTTAAGTTTATAAAAACAAGAATTTTCTCTTGATAATTTCAAAAACTCTATATATTCTTTTAAATGAACTGGTTGTTCCTGAATTACATTTACTCCATTCTTTAACAGTTGCTTAACCAAATCACTGCCTGCCCCACCTATCAATGTTGACCCTATAACAACACAAGCCAAATCTATTTCATTAAGATTCACATCATTTAAGGTTGTATATATTGGTATTTTATACTTTTTAGCATAACTTTGAGACAATTCACTACCTTTTGACAAAATGCCTACTATCTTAAATTTTTCATTCATATTTTCGATAGCTTTTATATAAAACTGTCCAAATCCTACACCACAAACCAATACTCTATATTTGTTTTGCATAACTTATATTTCCCCCCTTTCTTGGCTAACACAAATTTCATCTCTTATTGATTTGCCATTTAATTTAATATCTAAAATAGCTTTTCTGTATAGCAACTCTTCTAAAACATCTTTACTATCCAAAATCTCAAACGCCCACATTGTTTTATTTATGTCATCTCTATCCAACAACTCTTTTACACACATTGCTGTTAAATAACCGTTTATAAGATAAGTATCTCCACATATAACTTCTAAAAACTCCTCATATTCCCCAAACCCATAGTCTAGAATTATAGAACATTGATACTTGTATTGAAGTAAATTATCCTTAGCTTTTCTTTTACTTGATATTTGCTCATTAATGTAATCGGCAACTTGATATACTTTCTCCAAGGAATATTCTTTCTGGATTTCTGAAACACCCTGTCGTAGAATCTTATCATGCTCTGGGTTGAGATACACATTATTCCAATAAACTTCATTATTAGGAAATTTTTCAGAAACATTTAATAACTCTTTAGAAATATATTTTATACATACAGAATTCAAAGGTAAAAAATCAACATTATTTTGTTCTTTTAAATCAACTTCTCTGCTTATTTTTTTCTTTTCTCCTTTATAGATAAAACAATTGGTCTCAATATATCCATCTAATGAACTCATTAAAACATCAATTAATGCATTTAATGTCACTTTCTCATTTCCTCCAGCATACATGTAAATACGTTTTAAGTTTTTTGAATATTTTTCATTGAGCCACTTCAAAACAATTCCAGATAATCCTGGGAAATTTCCAGTACCTATTACAGATTTTGTATTTAAAATTATTTCATCATCCAATAAATTAACGCCAAATAAATCAACATATTTTAAATCAAGTTTTTTTATTGCATAAGCAATTTTAGGGCTTGTAACATATGAAGGTCCTGTCGCATTAACTATCAAGTCGCAATCCTTACAAAAAAGGTACAACTCTTTATCATTCAAAACATCAACGGATACGTGCTCAATATATTTATCTACGAGATCTTTTTTTATATATCTATGTCCACATCTTAACCTATACCCACTTTGCTTCAACTCCTCAAATACTATATTCCCGCAAAAGCCACTAGATCCCAATATACCTATCTTTTTTTTCATTGTTTTTTATCTCCAAAAATATTTTTAAATACTTCACTTGCCATTTTCCCATTTAAACATGTTAAGTGATTCCCTTTTATTTTTTGTAGCTTTATATCCCCTAAAGTTGCATTCTTCCAAAATTTTTCATTATCAATATTATCGAGCGGTAAAAAAGTAAATTTTTCATTATCACAATATAAAACTTTTACATCTCCTACATAATTTTCAGGCTCATATAGCATAGCAGCCTCAAAACTTTGAGAGAATATGTTAAATCTTTGCTTAATATTACTTAAAGTATTTATTTCATTAAGCTTTTCGTTTTCAATGCTATTTAACATCCTATTAAAACGCTCATTTTCATCTAATGTACTAAATTCTACATAACATTCTTTCACATTCTTAAATTTATCAATAGACTCTAAAAATAAATCATCCCTTTGCATTAATTTAAGATTATAATTCTTCGATAAGTATAGTAAGCTCTTTCTCACTTCTTCGTCTGAAACTGAATGACCAGCTTTATTAATATTCGCTCCTATGAGTTGTGCAAATGCCCTTTCTAATAGAAAATTATTTAGTATCATCTTTTTGCATATCATAGTATCTATTGTGGTCACCATATTTACCTTCAAACCTTTTTCTAATAGAACTTTACCAGTTTCAATAGCTATCAACCCACCCGTACAAAATCCTATTAATTCGAATTCTTTTTCTCCCGTCTGCTCTAATAGATTTGCATACTCGTATCCTAATGTTGATATCAAGTTATCTGGAGATATTGATAAAAAACTTTTTTCATCAATATTTCCTAATCCGTATAAATTATACTTATCACAATTTTCATTTATTAATGGTATCAAGCTCGAATATGGTCCCAAGCTTCCTAAACCATCATGAAATAAAACACATGCTGAATTCGTAGTCTTTTTCTCACTCAGTAAAATTATTTTTCCTATACTCTCATTATCTTCTTTTAGTTCTTCTTGCGAGTTAAATATAAAATTACTACACATTTCTCTTAAGGAATCTGATTGAATTAAGCCCAACATTATCTGATCCCAAGGAACTTCTTTAAACTCTGCTAAGTTTTGTTTCATTTTAGAGGCAATCTGTGCTGCTATTAAAGAATCACCTCCTAATTCGAAAAAGTTGTCATTAATGCTCAAACTTTCAACTTTCAATGTTTCTTTCCATATTTGAACTAAATTTTTTTCTAAATTAGTTGCAGGTCCAACTTCCTTCTTATTTATTTCTTTTATTTTTACTCTTTTATTAATTCTTTCCTTTAAATCATCTCTTAGTTTTCTTCTATTAATACAAGCTTCCCTTGTAAGAGGGATTGAATTAATAACATTAAATGTATTAACTCTAATAGGATAAGGCAAGAGTCTTAATATATTATTTAAAATTCTTTTTTTATCTAAATCAATAATACTTTCTCTAAATTTTACAATATATAAACATTGTCCCAAAATATCTCGTTCTCTGCTATTGTCTGGAAAACACTTCACCAAATCACCATTGCAATAATTTATGATTTTATTCATGTCATTCATTGATAAAAACACTTGATCCGTATCTTCTCTAAATCCTTTTATATGGTCTAAGCCTGCATGAAACTCCATTGAAGTTAATAACGCATAACTTCCGGGTAAACCTTCAAGAATTACTAGATGTCCATTTCTAGTAAGCATTCCCTTAAATTGTTCTAATACTTCAGATTCATCATTTGCATTATGAAATACATTATTGCAAATGATTAAATCAAACTCTGAATTATTCATTCCCTGTTCAAAATAATCTTTATTTATATCGTAAATTCCAAAATCTATATTATTATACTTTATAAAATTTTTTTCTGCTTCATTAATAAATGACTGAGAAATATCAGTAAATAAATACTTTATATTATAATTTTTAATTTGCTTCATTAAATCAATAGTGGTTCCTCCAACTCCTCCCCCTACTTCTAAAATCCTGAAATCCTTGTTAGGAAAGCGTTGATTAAAATCATCTATAATATCATTAATATATTTTATCGTTGCTTTATTCATTATGTTACTTATAGGATTGTTTTTATATGCTGCTAAAGCTACATCAAAAGAACCATTTGGGAAAAATAACTCAACTGGATTTATCTTTCCTTGTAGCAATTTAATTAGATTCACTCGTGATTCATAAAAATAATTCATCATTATATCGCTGTATCTAACGTGCAAATCTATCTCTTTCCATTTTTCCCATGCCTTTCCTATATTATCTACTCTACAACTATTTAATTTGTATCCTCTGTTTGCGTTGTATTTAATAATTCCCTCGGAAATAAGTGCATTAAGCCATCTTTTCAATAATCTTTTGTATATATCAACAACCTTTGTTTCATAATATATTTCTTTAATAGAATACCACTTGTTTTTATTAACAAATACTCCTAATTTTAAAAATGTTTGAAAAATATCCTCTATAGCCGTTTCGTTTGATGCCTGCATCCACCTTAAAAAATTATCCAAGTTAAAGTCATCCACATCTTTTATGTTGAACTCCGAAAATTTAATATTTCTGGTATCTTTGGTTGCTTCAGAAAAATTTGGTTGGACAAACACATCTACGCTACAATCATTTTTATTGGGGACAATTGCAGACTTATGAATATCTTTTAAAGAATTAATTTTACTTTCAATTTCATAAACATTAATATCGTTACCCTCTAATTTTACATCACCAGTACTATCATGGGTTACTATTATACTATCTGATGTATACATTCCTCTAAATTTTGTTTTCGCAAGAACATTTTTTTGATCAGTACTGTTATATATGTCACTACTTGACTCATCGTTCGATTTTTTGTTGACGAATATATCACCTACAACCCATTCTGGGCACATAGACAAATGCTGATCCAAAATAGAAACTTCACCGCTCGATAGATTCTTGTTAAATGAAAGCAAATTATCTTCATGATCCATCTTTACATACTCTTTACATAAAATCATATACTGCTCATTATCTTGAATTGTAAAATCATCAATCATAAATATAATTCTAAAACTTTCTAATAACTCTGAAAATTGATTTATTAAGCTCATAGAGTCAATAGCAGTTATAACAATTAAAGTTTTAGAAATTATTGATTTTATTTTTGATTTACGAATATGATTTTTACATAACACTTCAAGTTGATGCATATTGACCTGTATGAATTCTGAGTCCATTATCATTTTATTATATTTTTGTTGTGAAATATTTTTGCACAGGTTTAATGTTGATTGAGATAATAAGCATATTAATAAATTCGTAATTAAAACACGGCTATTGTTATTTTCACAAACTAGTAATTCATCAGCTTTTCTTACTTTCAATAAATCAATTTGTTTTCTGACAAAAGAAAATATGTTTTTAACCTTGATAGGATAAAATCTCATTTCACCTAATTGATCCATCTCCTTTGAAATGAGCGTAGCCTTTGCTATATCAGTTATTTCTAATTTATCTGGTTTTTCATCATCAAAATCTTCTATCTGTTCCAAAGAAATAATTTTTAAATTTTTATAAATCTCTCCATCTAAGCAAAAATCGTCAATACCATTAATTAGAGCAAATTTAATATCATACTTCTTGTTTAGCGACTCTATTTCTAATAAATCTTCCGTTTCATCAATAGGTAATGCTCCCCCTCCTATTGATAATATTGCTAAGATAGCTCCGACTTTTAAAAAAGCATCCGGTGAATTAATTAAAACAGTATCTCCAGCTTTGCATTTATTTATAATTAATAAATCTCTAATATTTCTTACTAGCAAACCTAATTTTTTATACGTATATTTTTGATCATAATTATTCAATATTATTTTAGAAGCCATTTCTTCTAGATATAGATTTCCAATAAAAGATTCAAAATTCATATTGTCATTAAACTCCGATGACAATATATGACTCTGGCCAAATGTTCTTAACACTTCTTTATCTTTGCTAGAGTTTTCTTTACGTCTATTTAGTATAATATCAGAGAATCTTGTAAAAGCTGATTCAATCATACCTTTAGGGAATATATTATCTCTTACATCCCATGTAATCAATATTCCACCCTTGTCTCTCATTACCTGACAATCAAGTATTACTTGTGGGGTCTGTGTTATTTTATAAACCAATTCCCCAAAATTACTTATACTGTTACTTTTAATGTTCTCTTGAATGCCTAAAGCACTTGTAAAAACATATGGATATATTATATTCTGTTTTCTTGATTTTGATACTTCTCTAAGAACTTCAATACCTGAAAAACTTCTATTATCAATATCCTTCCAAAGTTGAAGCTGGATATTTTGTGCATTTTCCACAAATTCATTTTCGTTTAAATTGCTTATTTCTAGTAAATTGATATCAGTAAAATCCCCTACAATAGAACTAATATTAGGATGAATATCATCTCTCTCCGAAATTGTGACATTTATACAAAATCTTTTTTCGCTAGACCAACGGCTTAATACTTCTGCATATGCTGTTAATATAAACGCTGTTAGGGTTATTTTGTTTCTTCTACAAATATCTTGTATTTCTAATTCTCTCTTTTCAGTTATACGAAGATTAAATTGTTTTATTGATACATTTCCTTCACTTGATTTGGTTGTTAATGTTGGTCCTTCAGGTAAATCTTCAATTTTTTTCAACCAATAATCTTTCGCTTTATTATAGTTGATTCGATATTCACTTGTTTTTTTGAAGTTTTCATCGAATACTATAATATCTCTAAATGTTATTCCTTTGTTTTCTAACTTAATATCTTCAAAATATGAGTCCTCAAGATCTCTAATTATAACTCCAATGCTTGTAAAGTCTGCAATCAACATATCCAAAGACAAATGAATTATACTGTAATCATCAAATGATGTTATTTCTATGTCATATAGTGGCCATTTCCCTAACTCATAAGTCTTTGAAGATAATCTCTTTCTAACATTTTCCAAATGTTCGTCATTAAAATGGTATTTTGAACACCTTTTAGTATATCTTATATCTGGAATATTATAATCCTTTAAGATTTTTTGTTTTCCATCATTGTAAATTACAGCATGTAACATTTCATTTGCTATTATTACATCAGTCCAGGATTTCTTAAATTTAGCTATATCAATTACAGGATATTTTATTTCACAATAAATTTTACAGTTTGTTTGTCCATATTTATATAGCTCCCCTTTACCTACTGTATAAGCTAATTGCATATTTGTTAAATCAAATTCTTCATTTAAATTTTCCTTGTCAATTATTACAGGAGAGCAACTTTTTGCAAGAAAATCTATTAACTCATCTCTTATCTTAGAAAGTTCCTCTTGAATTGCTTTATTCATAACACCTTTTGGGGAATTATAGCATAGTTTTCCATTTTCTAAAAATAACCTTATGCCTTGCTTCTGATATTTTAGAATAGTTTTTTCTATCGACATATGCCCTCCTATATAAAACCTATTTCATTATCATTGTTATTGTTTTTATTCCTGTTATTTATTTCCTTAAAGACAGCATTAGAAAAATCTTGGAGCATAGGATTTTCTAATATTACAACCATAGATAAATTAATATTAAATGTTTCGTTTACTAAGTTTGTTAATTGCACAGCATTAAGCGAGTTGCCACCAGATTTGAAAAAATCATCTACCAACTCTAGTTTCTCTACTTTTAATACATTTTCTACAATCCTGACTATCTCATTTTCAAATGTTTGTATACTCTCTTCTGACTCACTATTGAGGTTTTTATCATTCCTGTTGTTTGAAATTGATTTTTTAATAAGGTCTTTTTTCTCAATATGGTTTATTGTCAAATCCATTTCTGTGTCATCATTTGAAATTCTTATTAATTCATCCACTTTTTTGTTGCTTGATTCTAAAAAATCATTTATTAATTCTAAATATGCGTTGAAACATATATCTATCTCCTCATTTATGAATAAATTAGTTACATAATCCCATGTCAATATAAGGTCTTCATCTAATTCTATTACTTGATGATCTAACCATACTTGAGGCGTTTGGCTTATAGAGTAATTTAACTCACCGAGAAAATCTACATTTCTATTTCCTTTCATTCCTAAGCCACTTGTAAATATAATTGGAGCAATCATATCTGTATGTTTCTTCTCTCTTAAATCTCTTAAAAACTCTATTGAACTATATGATGAATGCATCATATCAGAAAGGAGTTGTTCCTGAATTTCCTTTGCATTTTCCAAAATAGTTTTGCTTTTATCAAGTTTTATTTCCAATAAACATAACTGAGTAAAGTCTCCCATAACTTTATGAATTTCAGGATGAATATCTTCCTTTATAAATTGTGTCACATTAACTACAAAATTATTGCTGTTACTATATTTGCATAATATTGTAGAAAATAATGATAAAAGTATAGTTGTTGGTGTTACCTCTACTTCAGTCGCTAATCTTTTAATTTCTATCCAATCGTCTCTCTTTATTCTAGCTTCTTTTCTTTTAAATCTTTGTTCAGAGTTATTTCCATCATTTTTCATAATGGATAATCTTGGCATGATAGGAAATGAGTCCAACCTGTTTATCCAATAATCTTTATCTCGTTCATAATGAAATCTGTCTTCTTGTTTTTTATATAAAACATAGTCTCGAAATGTTGGTTCAATAGTTTCCGAACTAAAATCTCCATCATATTTAAGCTTTATTTCTTTTAAAAACTCAAACATGCTCCAACCATCAAGTATTGCATTATCAATTCCTATAAATATTCGAAATAGAGTTTTAGTAATTTTAGTTACTTTAAAATCAAATGTAGGAAAATTACTCAAATCTATAATTCTATGCGAAAGTGATTCTCTCATTTGCAATAAAATATTTTCTTTAGCATCATCATCCAAAGTGCTTAAATCATTTATATTTAATAAATAGTATGGAACTTCTTTCAGAATTACTTGTTCTCCTGAATTTAATATTATTGTTCTTAAAGCAGGATTATATTCAATGATATCATTTAACGCTTTCTGTAGTTTATTGACATTTATATCCATACTATCGAATTCAAAATAACAATGTGTTGATACATTCCCTAAGTTATACGCCCCCTGTCTACCTATCCAATAAGCCATTTGTACATCAGTAAGTGGAAATGGCTCATATATGTTTTCTTTATCTGGCACTAAAGTTCGTATTTTGCTTCTATTGATAAACATTTTGTTTTTATCTATAAAATCCGACAAAGAAGCTACAGAGGCACTCTGAAAAATGTCTTTTATCGAAATTTCTATCCCCATTTTATTTTTGACTTTCCCGATAATGGATGCTGCTGTTAATGAGTCCCCTCCAACGATAAAATAATTATCATTAACTCCAATATTTTCATTGCATAAACATTCTTTCCAGATATTCAATAATATTTTTTCTGTATCTGATATGTCATTTGTTATTTCTTCTGAAATAACTCTAGAATGCTTGACATCCTTCAGTAAATCTTTTTTAAGCTTCTTTCTATCTGCTTTTCCATTCTTATTCAGTGGGATTTCATCCACATGATAAAAATAAGTTGGAATCATATAATTTGGAACTATTCCCAATAAATAGTCTTTTAGATCTTCAAATGAGATTTTATTACTTTTTAGTTTTTCGATAAAAAAAGTATTGAAATTAGCCTTGGATGACTCATTGACATTGCTTTCATAAAGAATTCTACTAATATCTGTTTTTAAATTAATGTCGTTATTAATACCTATGTTTTCTGGATTCAATATATCAGCTGTAATCAGAGAAAGTAAATTTAATTTATTAATTTCATTTCCTACAAGTAACCCATTTGGTTTCAATTTCTTTAATAGCTTCTTTAATGTCTCTCTTGAATCTCCACTCCTGTGAATTGAATTTAATGCTATTACCACATCAAAATAATCCTCTTCCAATCCATCATTTATTTCTTGATTAATAATAGAATATCTAAATTTACTATTTTCATTAATATCAGATAAGTCTTCTTTTAAAAACACAGAATTGTCTGCATAAACATATTCCTCAACATAATCTTTGTATTTATTAAATAATCTATTTGTCATTTGACTGTTTCTAGTTGAATATTCTATGATTCTTAATTTTCTGTCTGTATTCTTATCTATATAATTATTTAGAGAGTTTACTATACTATCTATAGATTCTTTATAATCTTCTATGGCTTCAGCAAGTCTTACTAAATTAAATTTTTTATCTTCTCTGTAGAAAACTTCTAAAGGATCTCTCCCTGTTTTTAAAATATCTATAAGCTCTGGTGTAATTTCTTTTGTGAATCTTTCAATTTCCTGTACTGATTCCACGTCTATTTTTATTTTAGAAATAGAGCTATCTTCTTTAAATCTTCCATCAACCTTTTTTAAAAGCTTAAAGTTTACTAGTGTATCAATCCATTTGTCCACTATTATTCTATTTGAACTTGACAAGTTTATATCTTTATATATTTCATTTAAAGAGTAACTTTTACTAGTAAAGTCAATCTTTAACCCATTAAATACATTTAAAATGGTTTTCAAAACTAGTTTGTCAATTTCTTTGTTTTGGTATATAGTTTCATCATTTGATGAAGGTATTTTAGGTTTTACCAAAAAAGAAGTATTAAAACCTTGATTTTTTGGCATGTTGTTAACTTCATATGAATTAACATCACTTTTAATAAAGGCTACTAACTTCTTGCTTCCTCCTCTTTCCATTAAATCAACAATTACATTTTCTACCCCAGCATACTTTGCTATAGCTTTCTCAATTTCACCAATTTCAATTCGATGTCCCTTAACTTTAACTTGAGTGTCTTTTCTACCAAGAAATTCTATGGTACCATCGTTCCATATTCTTCCGTTATCCCCTGTTCTGTACCACCTTATATCATCTTCTACAATGAATTTATTATCGGTTAATTCAGTATCTCCTCTGTACCCTTCAGCAACACCTACTCCTCCGATTAATAACTCGCCTTTAACATAATTAGGACAAGTTCTGCCAAAGTCATCTACCACCTTATATACTTGATTCTCTAGAGGCTTTCCATACGGTATCGAAACCCAATTGTTCGGAATTTCTTTAGGTACATTTAGATAGTTTGACCATATAGATGCTTCCGTAGCCCCACCCATGGCTACAACAACAGAGTCATTGCTCATATTATAAAATCTTCCGGGTAGATTTAAAGCAATCCAATCTCCTGATAACATAACAACTCTAAAAGGTAATTTTCTCTTTTTTCCTTCGGCCATTGTAACTAACATGTCAAATAATATTGGAACTGAATCCCAAATAGTAACATTATATCTATCAATTAATTCAAGCCATTCATCTGGATTCCTATAATTGTCTTCACTTGTGGTAATAAATGTACCACCATCATGTAAAAGTCCAAATATATCAAACACAGAAAGGTCAAAATCTATAGAAGACACCATTAAGACAGTATCATTAGTGTTAATGTTATATTTCTTATTCAGGTCTATACAGGTGTTGATAGCACTAGTGTGCATTATTTCAACGCCTTTTGGCACTCCTGTTGTCCCTGATGTCATAATAATGTAAGCACTGTCATATGGACTAACTTGAACAGGACTTTCTAATTTCTTATCGCTATTCATACCTTTATCTAAATCAATAATCTTAACTTCTTCGTTATTCAAAGAACAACTAATTATTGTTTCTTCATCACTTATTATGTGATTTATACCAATTTGATCATATATTTTACTTCTTCTTTCATTAGGCTGTGTAATTCCTATAGGTACATATGCTGCGCCGCTAAATAAAATTCCAAAAATAGCAAAAATTTGTCTGCATCCTCTTGGAAGTGTTATTCCTATATAATCACCCTTTTTTATGCCTTCTGATTGTAAATAAAAAGCAATTTTTAAAGCATTATCATAAAGTTCTCCATAACTTATCTCTTCACCTGTAGAAGAGTCTATAATTGCCACTTTACTTGGATTTAATATAACATTTTTAATAAATCCATCATAAATTCTTTCATCTGGATATTTTAGTGGAATAATAGCTTCAATTTCTTGCCTTCTAATTTCCTTTTGCCTTTGAGATAAAACATCTGTTTTCTTTTCCCAATTTTCTTTTTTAGTTAAGGAAATAAGGAGTTCATAAAAAGCATCAAACATATCATTTAATAATTCTTCTGGGTAAAGTTCTTCCACAGCATCCCAACATAAAATTAACTTTTCATCTGTTACATAAGTCTGAAAATCCAACCAAACACCTGGTGTTTGAGAAATCATATATGAAATTCCCCCAAGTGCTTCTCTTGACTTTTCCGTTTCTAAAGGATAATCAATATTACAAGCAAACACAATAGGAGCCACGTTATTATTGTTACCTATTTCTTTATACATGTCTCTTTGAACTTGGACACCAGAATATGAGCTATGCGAAACATTTTCTAAAAATACTTCACTAACCCTCTCTATAGTTTGTATCAATGTTTCCCCTAGTCTTCTCTCATAATCTAACAATAATAAGTTAGTAAAATCCGCAATCATATTACTTAAATTACTGTTTTCAGTATCCCTATTAAATAAAGGCATATTTATTAAAAACTTTTCTTGATTAGTCCATCGTTCTATTACAAGACCATAGCAGGCTAATAAAACCATTGATGGTGTTACCTTATGCAAAGAGGCTAGCCTTTTTATTTCGCTCCAACTTTCTTCATCTACCACTTTCCTTCTTCTAATAAACTTAGTTTCTTTAACCATTTCAGGTCTAATTTTTAGTGGTAAATTAGGTGCTTCCATAGGAAAGTCATTTTCAATTTTTGTCTTCCAAAAGTCCTTATCCTCTTCTAATTGTAATTGATTGTCTTTATTCTCTTCAATATAATCTTTGAAGGTATAGTCTATAGAATGTTTTTCACCTTCTCCTACATAATTTTTTGTTAATTCTTTAATCATAATGCTTAGACTCATAACATCTGCAACCAACAAATCAATATCTAAAAAGATTTTTGTCTTTCCCTCAGGTAATAAAGCAATTCCAAGACCTGCTACTTCACCTTCTTCGACCTTTAATTTCCTATGAGATATTTTTTCTCTAATTTCATTTAAAGAATTCTTAATTTCTTTATTATCTAGATTCTCTAATTTGTATACACTAATTTCATCTGTGTAAGGAAACTCCATGATTTCCTGAGTGCCATCACTGTTAAATTTTGCTCTCAACATCGGATGATCTTTTTGTAATTTTATCCATGCTTCATTTAATTTTTTAACATTTATATCTTTACCATCAATTTCTAGATAGGCATGACACCCTACGCCTCCCAAAACCTGATCATCTTCTCTACCAACCCAGTAAGCATATTGCACATCTGTTAACGGAAATTTAATACCAACATATTCTTTGTTCTTAACTATTTCCGCTTCTTTTAATATAAATTTATCGTTAATTTTTGCACTCTTAATTAACATTTCCCATTCATTAAAAGTTGGCTTTTCCATTAATTTAGAGAATGATATTCTAATACCTGATTTTCTTAACTTATTAGATATTTTCATTATCATAATAGAACTTAATCCTCTTTCTATAAGATTATCGTCCTTCTCAAAATCATCATTAATTTCCATGCGAATTTGTTCTTTAATGGACTGTATCGCTATGTTTTTTATATCATTTATCTCCATTACTAATTCCTCCTATAAGGCAGATTTTCTAAGTGTTTCCTTACTTATCTTGCCAACGCTTGTCAATGGCCAAGCATCAACCTTTTTAACTAAATCAGGTAATTTGAAATGGGCTACTCCATGCTCTTTTAGAAATGTTCTGATTTCATTTAGAGTAATCTCGTTATCTCCTGCAAGGACAAAAACTCCTATTTTTTCTCCTAAAATTTGATCTGGAATTCCTACAACTTGAACTTCTTCAATTTTATCGTGAGTTAATAGAATTTCTTCTAGCTCTGTAGGGGTTATTTTTTCTCCAGCTCTATTGATCATTTCTTTTAGCCTTCCTACAATTTGAAAATTACCATCTTTAAGCTTTCTAGCTTTATCACCTGTTTTGAAGTAACAATCTTCAGTTATACAGTTCTTATTAATTTCATCTAAATTATAATAACCATAAATTGTATATGGGCCTCTAACTATAAGTTCTCCATACTCCTCTACAGGTAATTCTTTCCCTTCTTCATCAACAATCAATACCTCATCATATTCACTTATTGGTTTACCTTGTGTATTGTATATAGTTTCACTATCATCATCTAAACTTGTAGTTGATATTAAACCTTCAGCAATTCCAAAAATTTGCTGAAGCTTACAAGAAAAACCTCTCTCGATTTTCTTGGCTGTAATTTTGTCTAAAACAGAACCACCAATCTGAATCAATTTTAAAGAGGATATATCATATTCATCCATTTCTAAAAACTCTATACACATATTAGCCATGGCAGGAACTAATCCAGTAATTGTAACTCTCTCTTCTTCAATTAACGGTATTATCTCATCAGGGCTTGTAGTAGGGCAAATCACTATTTTCCCTCCATAAAACAATGTTCCCATTATTCCAGGGCATCCTAAAGGAAAGTTATGAGACATCGGTAAAGCAGCTAAATATACACTTTCTTCAGTTAACCCACACCTTCGTCCCGAATACTCTGCTACATATAAGTAATCACAGTGTCTCCTTGGGATTAATTTCGGTATTCCTGTTGTTCCTCCAGATAACAATAGTAAACCTATGTCTTTATAATCAACATTCACATTTTCTTCAATAGGCGTATTTGCTTTGATTTCTGTTAGAGATCTGAACTCTTCATTATCTCCCTGAATAAAAACTTTTATATCTGTTCTATTTTCTTTAATAACTTCTCTAATCATTTCCGTATAAGAAAATCCTAAATACCTATCTTGTGCGATATATGCCTTTGCTTCTGATAATTCAATTATTCCACTAATCTCCGTCTTTCTATGAGCTGGTAAAGACATAATTGGAATTACTCCTATTTTAAAAAGAGCAAAAGCCACAAAAATCAATTCAGCACTGTTTGGTAGTTGTAATACAACTTTATCACCCTTTTTAAAGCCTTCTTTTAAAAATCCCTTTGCATATCTATTAGAGATACTTTCAATCTCTTTATAAGAATACTCGTTTCCATTTTCATTGATGGCTATTTTTTCACTATATTTATTGGAAACTTTAGTTAAAAAATCACCTAGAGATAAATGATTCCAAACCTCTTTGTCATAGAAGTCTTCTAATTTTTCTTTAATTTTTATATTCATTTTTCCTCCGTTGTGCAAATTGCCCCTATATACCCTGAATTATCTCTAATCATTCTAAGTTGTTTATTGTAGCCTTTACTATCTCTTAACTCAGCCCAATTCTTGCTAATATTTATAACTTCTATCTCCTTAGTATCTCTGATTAGACCAATACCATCACATTTTAAGTAAGCTTCCTTAATCGTCCATAATTCATAAAATTTGCAGAAATCCTTATCTATATATTCAATTTCTGAATCTGTAAAACAATTATTTACTATATCTTTGTACTCAAATCTCTTATTTATCCATTCTATATCTACGCCTATTTCTTCTTGAGAGAATCCAACTATTACAAGACCATCTGTATGGGAAATGTTGAACTTTATTCCTTTATTGTTTTTAACAAATGGTTTTTTGTACTTTCCATTTAATACCTCTATTTTTTCAACATCTTTTCTTAATATAAAGGAAAAAACTTTATTTACTACGCTTCGAGATACAATATAATTTATCCTTGCTACCTCTGATTTAAATCCTTGAGCATGTTTAATTTCTTCCTTTTTTAAAAATTTTTCTGTATAATATTTATCCTTAAATTCAGATGTGTTAATTGTTAATAAAGCTACTTCATTATCAAAAAACCTATCAACAATACAGTCGATTTCATCAAATTTAAACACTTGTAAAATTTTTGTATCCATTCTAATCGTTGATATATTTTCTCAATTCTTTAATTACATCTTCTTCAGAAGTGTTTATAAACATATGTTCTCCATCGATGTACTCATATGTGAAATTCTTTGTCGTATATTCACTCCACTTAGTCATCTCTTCTAAACTCATTTCCTTATCAATTGTTCCCATCAAGCCTAATATATCGCTATCAACTTTTTTATATTCTTCATCTTGATAGTCCTCATCTATGATAAAATCTGCTCTTAAAGTAGGTAAAAAAATACTAATTAAATCCTTGTTATCTAATATTTCATCAGGAGTTCCACCATATCTTCTCAATCCTTCTATAAATCCATCATCATCTAAATGGTAGATAGGATTTGGCTCTTTATAACATGGCGCCCTACCCGCTGAAATAATTAAGCCTTCAGGGTTTGGAAGCCCACTCTCTTTTATTTTCAATGCTAATTCATAAACTATCTTAGTCCCCATGCTGTGTCCAAATAAATAATACGGTGATGTAAAGTCAAAAACTGTTTTCATAGCTTTAAATAGTTCTTCAACTAATTCTCTGATATCCTTAATAGCTTTTTCTGAAAACCTATTTTCTCTACCTGGATATTGAGCAAAATACACCCCGCTATTTTTAAAATGTCTTCCCCAATTTTTAAAAGAAGAAGCTCCTCCTCCAGCATAGGGAAATATAAAAATTGTATTCCTACTCTCTTGTATTTCTATTTCATTGCCATGTACAAACCACTTACTCAAATTATTACCTCCTGAAAAATATTAAATATCAGTATCCGTTAGTTTAAGCTAACTTAATAATAGCATATATTGATACCGTTTTTCAATATCTTTTGATATTTTTGATAAAAATATATTTTACTATTTACAAAATCTAATTATAGTTTTCAAACTAGATACATCTATTGTTTGTTTTCCATCGCTCCAAGCATTTTCTGGATTTAAGTGAGATTCTATTATGATTCCGTCAGCACCTGCTGAAATTGAAGCTTTAGATAGGGGACCTATTAGTTCCCTCTTTCCTGTTGCATGACTTGGATCTGCGATTATTGGCAAATGTGTAATATTTTTTAAGAAAGATATGGCAGCTATATCCATTGTGTTTCTTGTATAATTTTCGTAAGTCCTAATTCCTCTCTCACATAAAATAACTTTTCCATTGCCACCAAGCATAATATACTCAGCACTTAATAAAAATTCTTTTATCGTTGCACTTAACCCTCTTTTAAGTAAAATAGGCTTATCTACCTTCCCTAATTCTTTTAATAGAGAGTAATTGTACATATTCCTAGCACCTACTTGTAAAATATCAACCTTATCTATCATATAGTCCAGTTCCCTGATATCCATTATTTCCGTTACTACAGGTATCTCAAGCTCTTTACCAATCTTATTAAGAATGTCTATTCCCTTTCTACCTAAGCCCTGAAAATCGTAAGGAGATGTTCTTGGTTTAAAGGCGCCTCCTCTTAATATACCTGCTCCTGCTTTTTTTATACCTATTGCTATCTTTCTTACTATTTCTTCTGACTCAACAGAACAAGGTCCTGAAATAATAACAGGTTCTTCTCCTCCAATTTCGATCCCTTTTACATCAATTATGGTTTTCTCTTTATATCTTTTTGTTACTAAATATCCATTCTCAATAGAAATATCTTTTGTATTTAGAAAAGCTTCTTCCTCATTTTCTATCTTTGAACATAAAGTATTATCAAAAATATTAATGATATAATAATCTTTAATATCATAATCTTGAAATAGAATATCTTCTTTTTTTAAGTATTCCACACATGCTTTAAAGTCTTTTTTTCCCTTCAAAATGTATTGCATTTTATCACCCCTTTTCTACTTTTTAATTAGGGATTCAATGGCTTGTAAATAACCTTCAAACCCCTTACCGTAGATTGTCATCTCAGCATGTTCTGAAATAAATGACTTTTTCCTATAATCCTCTCTATCCATTATGTCTGTTAAATGAACTTCTACCGTTCTTATTCCTACAGCTTTTAAGGCATCTAAAATAGCTATGCTGGTATGAGTATAGGCGCCTGGATTAATCACTATTCCATAATATCTACCATAAGATTTTTGAATTATGTCTATTATCTCTCCTTCATGATTAGATTGGAAAGTATCCACTTCAATATTTATCTTATTTGCATATTCTTTGATCTCCCTACACAAATCCTCATATGTTTTTACTCCATAGATTTCCGGCTCTCTAATTCCCAACATATTAAGGTTTGGACCATTAATAACTAAAATTTTTTTCATAAACTTTTACTATCTCCTCTACTGTTTCTAGAAGACTTTTATTATTTTTAACCCTATAATCTGAAAGTTTTTTATAAATAGGATTTCTTTTCTCATAGATATTATTCAATCTATCTATTCCTCCTTGCGAAAGAGGACGTCCCTTGGTGTCAAGTTGATCTAAATCTCTCTCTATATAAATAACTTGTGAATTGTATTTTAGATATCTCCAGTTTTCTCTATCCTCAATGACCCCTCCACCAGTAGAAAACACTTTTGAAAAAGATAATAGCTCTTCCCTTACTACTTCATTTTCAAGTTCTCGAAAAAAACGTATCCCATTTTTTTCAATTATTTTTTGAATAGTCATTTTATGAAGATTTTCTATACAATTGTCAATATCAACGAATTCCCTGTTGATTCTATGTGCTAACTCTCTTCCTATTACAGTTTTTCCACTACCTGGCATGCCAATCAATACGATATTTAATAATCTTTTTCTTATCTTTCTTTCTACCTCATCTATTAAGCTATCATCTATTTTCTTACTCAAGAATATTTCCGCAGCTTTTTTCCCTTGAGCAACTAGCATTGAAAGACCTGAGTTTGCCTTACACCCTAGTTCATTTGCTTCTATCATCAGCCTCGTGTTTAAAGGATTATAATTTAAATCAATGACATGCTTTAATTTAATCAGTTTTTTTATTTCTACAGGAAAGCTTTCATCAACAAGTGAATAAACTCCTATTGGTGTACAATTTATAAGTATCTCTGTGTCTTTAATAAGTTCTTCAATATTATGGTTTTTTATATCTTCTCTAGAAATTATTTTTATTGATTGACATTCTAAATCTTCTAGGACTACCTTACTCATCCTTGCTGTAGCTCCTGATCCAATGATAGAAAACGGACTTTCTTTCTTTATGGATTTTATCTTCTTAATCATGTGTAAAAAACCATAATAATCTGTATTATATCCATACAAACTGCCATTTTTATTTACTATCGTATTTACACAACCTGTCTTTCTTGCACTTTCATCTAGCTTATCACAATATTCTTTTGCCATTATCTTATATGGATTTGTAATGTTTAAGCCTTTAAATTTCTTTCCACTTAAAATTAATCTTATATCTTCTTCACTACATTCTACTAATTCATATTCACAGTCCCCAAAATACTTGTGTATCATTGGAGAAAAACTATAAATTAGTTTTTTCCCTAGTAATCCATATTCCATACTTGCTCCTCTAACTTGCTATCTATAATAAATAGTCTAATACTACTAAAGACACTATCGCCTCAACTACTACAACACCTCTTATTGCTATACAAGGATCATGCCTTCCTTTTATTTTTATCCTAGTATTGCTCATTGTTTGTATATTCACTGTTTCTTGTTCCTTCCCAATAGATGGAGTTGGTTTAAAGGCTACCTTTAAATTTATAGGCATTCCACTGCTTATTCCACCAATTATTCCACCAGCATGGTTAGTCTTGGTCTTTATTTCTTTTCTTTCATCAATATAGAAGTTATCATTGTTCTCTGAACCTAATTTCAAAGCACCCTCAAATCCAGATCCGAATTCTATTCCTTTAACTCCCGGTATGGCAAAAGACATCTTAGCAATATTATTTTCTAAACCATCAAATACAGGGTTTCCTACCCCAGGTGGTAAGCCAAATACAGAACACTCTACTATACCTCCTGTAGAATCCTTTTCTTTTACTAACTCCTGTAGGACCTTATCAATTTTTTCCATATTTTCCTCATTAATTATGGAATATCTATTATTCTCAGACTTCTCTACAGCCTTCTGTATGTTTTCTATATCATTATGTCTTGTGTCTTGAATTTCTCTAATTCTATCTAGGTGAGCAGATACGAGAATATTCTTGCTTTCAAGGATTTGCTTAGCGATACCTCCAAAAGCAGTTAAAATTGCTGTTAGCCTTGCCGAGAAATGCCCACCACCAATTAAATCTATATGCTCTCCAAATTTTTTCTTAGCTGAAAAATCAATATGTGAAGGTCTTGGAGTATAGGCTAAGGTTTTATAATCCTCCGGTCTAATATTATTATTCTCAATAATAACTGCCAGTGGATCTCCCATAATAATAAAATCCTTTATCCCTGATAAAAATTTTATTTCATCTCTTTCTTTTCTTTGAGTTACATATTTCCCAGAACCTGGTTTTCTTCTTGCCATAAATTTGTCTAGTTTTTCCATATCAACTTTTTGTCCATGGGGTAATCCATCTATTACTCCCCCAATAGCCAAACCGTGAGATTCTCCAAAAAGGCTTATTTTTATGTTTTCTCCTATACTAACTGATGACATCAAAGATCCCTCCTACTTTTTTAAAGTCCTCAAAAAAATTAGGATATGATTTTTTTACCGCTCCTGCATTTACTATCGAAACAGGTTCTTTACATCTAATAGATGCCATGGTTACTGACATAACAATTCTATGGTCATTAAAAGAATTCACAATTCCACCATCTAAAATTTCCTTCCCTTGAATAATCAGTCCATCCTCTCTTTTTTTTACGTCTGCCCCTAAACTTTTTAACATCTGAAATGTACTTTCTATTCGATTGCTTTCTTTAAGTTTTAGTCTTTCTCCACCTTTTAAAATACTTTGTCCTTTTGATAATGCAGCCACTACTGATAAAATTGGAAATAAATCAGGTGTTTCGGAAAAATCTACTTCAAAGGAGTTTAAATGGCTTCTATTAGAACTTATAAAATCATCAGAACAGGTGAGAATTGCTCCAGCCTTTTTAAGAATTTGAACTATCTTTTTATCCCCTTGACTAGATTCTAAATTTAAACCAGACATCTTTATTGAGTCTCCTAAACAACCTCCTACAAGAAAGAATGCTGCATTAGACCAATCCCCTTCGATTTGATATTCTTTAGGTGGGAGTATCTTGTCTCTCCCCCCATATATTTCAAATACACCCTCTTCTAACTCATTAACTATTATTCCAAAATCTCTTAATACTTTTATTGTTATATTTACATAAGCCCTAGATTCTAATTTAGTAGTAAGATATATTGAACTTCTTTGATCTAGTAGTGAAGAAAGCAAAAGCAAGCCACTGACATATTGAGAGCTAATATCACCACTAATTTTAAAAAAATCAGTGGTCACATTTCCTGAGATGTTAATTGGAAATCCCTTTTCCTTGAAATATAACCCTGATTCTTCTAACGTTTCGATTAATTCTCTAATCGGTCTTTTTCTAAGACCCTCAGAACAATCTACTGTTGCCTCTTTTGAAAATGTACTTACAAGTGGTAAAAGTAATCTAAGTGTTGTTCCACTCTCTTTACAGTGTAATTCAACTTTAGATTTCTTTATGTTTCCAAGGCTTGTAATTCTAATTGAATCTCCTTCCACCTTAGTTTTAGCTCCTAATTTTTCAATACAAGTAAGTGTAGCTTCTATATCTTCTGATATTGTATTTACCTGTTCTAATATGATTTCTCTGTCTTTTGCTATTCCACTTAATATAATTGCTCGATGTAACAGCGACTTTGATGGTATCGACTTCATCTTTCCCTTAATTTCATTCGGCTTAATTTTTACATTCATTCGATAACCACCTTTCATAAGCAATGTTTTAACACTTCTAATAGGTTAGACTTATCTACAATATCAATTCTGCAATCACCTATTAATTTTGGATATATAATATTTATCTTGTCTCCATTGCTTTTCTTGTCTTTTAAAATTTCGCTGTAAAGTTCCTCTGCACTATAACTACAATGTGTTGGTAGATGATATTTTCTAAGTATTTCTTCTACTTTTTTATAGGTTCTCTCATCTGTTTTTCCCATATTGTAATATCCTCTAGTTATCATTGCCATTCCAATTGCAACACCATAGCCATGTGGTAAGGTATAGTCGCTTAGTTTTTCTAAGGCATGACCTATTGTATGACCAAAATTTAAAAGTTGTCTTTCTTTTGTTTCTTTTAAATCCCTCTCGACAATTTCCTTTTTAATTTCAATGCTTCTTTTTACAATCTTCTTTATTATTTCTTCATTGTTTAAATCGCTTTCTATAATTAATTCGAATAGTTTTCTATCTTTTATAATCGAAGCTTTAATTGTTTCAGACAGTCCATTTAGAAATTCTTTTTGAGGAAGGTTTTTTAAGTAAGTAAAATCTATAAACACAGCTCTAGGATTATAAAAACTTCCGATTAAATTTTTCCCGTCTTCTGTATTGATTGCCGTTTTTGATCCAATGGATGAATCAACCATAGCTAAAAGACTAGTAGGTATTTGAATATAATCTATGCCCCTCATATAAGTAGAGGCCACAAATCCAGCTAAATCACCAACTACCCCACCACCTAATGCAATAATTAAATCATGCCTATCCGCTTTTATTGAGGTCAAATATCTTATTATTTTATAGTATGTTTCTATATTTTTGGACTTTTCCCCTGCTTCTATAACATACTTATAAAGCTTATAATTTTTTAAATTAAAACTGTTGCCTATAAAATGGTCCACATTGCTATCTGTTATTACTATAATGTTCTTGTACTGTTTTTTGCTTGAAATAAATTCATTTAAGTTTTTTAAAGCTACGCAATCTAAATATATTTTGTATTTAGATTGCGTAGTGTTAATAAATATATCCATCTCTTAATCTTCTATATAAACTAACTTGTCTAAAATGCTTCCTGCTTTTTCTTTAGTTTCTTCTAATTCTCTTTCTGCTTTTGATAATTTTACAATTCCAGCACCTACTCGAATCCATGTTTCTTTGTCTGTTTGAAATGCAGTTCTTAAAGCTAATGCCACATCCATTGTTCCATTTTGATCATAAGTTAGTACGCCTCCGCTATATAATCCTCTTTCGTCTTTTTCTAACCTATCTATAGCATCTATACACTCTGCTTTGGGTATTCCAGATGCGGTAACTGCCGGGAAAAGAGCAGTAAATGCATGCCATTCATTGAATTCTTCTTTAAGCGTCCCTTTCAACCTTGATGCTAGATGCTGAACTGAACCCCTCTCCAAAACCTCCATGAATTTAACTACCGATATACTATCCTTTATACAAACTTTTTCTAATTCTTCAAAAGCTAACTTAACAGAAACAGCATGTTCAGCAATCTCTTTAGGATCTTTTAATAATTCACACTTTAATTCCTTATTCTTTATAGGATCATCTGTTAATGCTCTGGTTCCAGCTAGAGGAAATGTGTATACTTTTTTTTCTTCATCCACCTCGACAACTGTTTCTGGACTAAAACCTATAACTTCAACATCACCAATTTTCAGACAATATGAACGTGCAGGGGTATTGTATTTTCTCCCTAATAAAAAACTATCTTTTAGCAAGATTTTTTTCTCTAACTTAATTTTTCTGGACAAAATAACCTTATCATACTTACCATTATTAATTTCTTCTATTCCTTTAGAAACAATCTCTTTGTAGTATTCACTATCTATTGATTTTAGCTTTTCTAAAGCAACTGGCGAAGTATTTTTTTTCAACTCTTCTTTAGTAGAATTTATTGCACATTTCTCCACTGCTGAAATTATTTCGTCGATATTATCAACAGATTTTACTTCTATTGAGCTTTCTAAAATTCTAATGTCAGTTCTTGGAATAAACATCTTTAACAAAACTTCCTTATCACTCACATTTTTCAAAAATGTATGCTTTGCATAATTAAAATCAGCGATTCCATACATTCTCCAGTCAGTAAAGTTTATATTTTCGAAAACCTTCTTCATGTCTTCACTTAGATCACTTACCTTATGTTCTACAGTATCGCCATTTTCAGTTATTAGGATTTTGTCTGTATACACTTCAATTCCAATATATTCTCCTATAGCAACTGATATTTCATTGAGATTTTCATACACCACATAAGGTTGAATTTCATTAGCTATATCTTCTATTATTTTTATCGCTAACACAAATGAATTCAGATTGTCATTATCTGAAGTATCTATAGTGGCCTTACCATAAGTTTCTCTGTTTATTTTAGGCATATTATCCTCCTTTATTAAGTTAGTCTTGACTAACTTAATTTTAACATATATATTTATAAAAATCAATATGTCACTTCAAATAATTTTAAAATTTGTAAAAAAGTATAAATTTCTACATAAAAAAACAATTCTAATTAAATCAACTTAGATTTACCTAATAATTTAATTAAAACTGCCTACCTGAAAATATTTGCTTATTTTTTACTGCTTTCTTCTATAAATGCTCTAATCTTTTTAAATGTTTCATTTGATATTACATGTTCAACACTACACGCTTCTTCATTTGCTTGTTTAGGTTCAACGCCTAATTCTAAAAATAGATTATAAAAATAAATATGTTTATTATATAATTCTTTACCTATTTTTTCTCCTTTTTCCGTTAGCTTTATTGACATAGATTCCCTGTACGCATACCCCTCATCTATTAAATTATTTATAGCCACACTAACTGATGGTTTGCTTAACTTCGTATAGTTAACAATGTCTTTATTATAAACATTCTCTTTTTCTCTCAATAAAACATAAATTACTTCAATATAGTGTTCCTTAGAAAAAACTTTTCTGTGAAGCTTACCTCCCAAAATCATACCCCTTTTCTTTTTTATATTTTAATGTATACCCCATTAAGATAATTATAAAATATATTCTCTAACATTACAAATATATTAAAATCCTTTAACACTTGTTCAGCAAGCACAGTAAGTGCATATGCACTTACTAAAAATGAAATAAGAATACTACTATTATATCGCTTATTTTTTTCCATTTTACTTGTTGGGGAATATCCCCAAACCCCTAAATTTATAATGATTAAATTAAGCAACAAACTCTTATAATAGCCCCAACACAAACTTGAATATTATCTCAAAAAGTGATAAAATATAAATACTAAAAAATTAAATCAGGAGATTTCCAGACGAAATATATAGAATAAATTAAACCTGTAAGTCAAGTTATCCTACTTGAATTTACAGGTTTTTCTTTTTTATTTCGATTAATAAATTTATTAAGGAGGTCAAATTATGACAAGTAGATTTAGAAATAACGGAATTTATTTAATGTTATCTGACGAGGAGTTAGAATTGCTAAATGAAAAACATAAAGCATCTAAGTGCAAAACTCTTAGGCAATTTATTATGAAATGTATTTTAGAAAAAGATATTTATGTATTAGATATGGATGTCTTTCGTGAAATGTCAACAAATATAAGTCGTACTTCAAATAATATAAATCAAATTGCTAAAAGGGTAAATACTACATCAATTATATATAAAGATGATGTAGAAGATTTAAAAAGCTTATTAGAAAATCAAGCAAAAGATATTTTCTCTATGCGTAAAAAAATATACTCTCTTACTAATTCTAATAGCATAAATACTGAGAAAGAATAATGGCAATTACTAAAATTCATCCTATAAAATCCACTTTAAAAGTAGCACTTGATTACATTATGAATAGTGATAAAACAGATGAAAAAATTCTAATTTCCTCCCTAAACTGTAACCCTATAACTGCTCATTTAGAATTTGAACAAACAAAAATAGAATGTAATTCTAAAGCAAAAGTTTTAGCAAGACATTTAATTCAATCTTTTTTTCCTGGAGAAACTACTGCTGAAGAGGCTCATCAAATAGGTATAGAACTATGCGATAAAATCTTAAAAGGAAAGTATGAATATGTTCTTACTACCCATATAGATAAGGGACATATTCACAATCATATACTATTTAATAATGTTTCTTTTGAAACTGGTAAAGCATATCAAAGTAACAAAAAAACTTACCACCAAATTAGAAATCATAGTGATGATTTATGTAGAAAATATAAGCTCTCTGTTATAGATGAAGATTATGTAGAATTTAAAGAAAAGTATAAAACCAATGGTAAATCCTACAAAGAATATATTGAATTTAATAAAGGAAAATCTTGGAAACATAAACTTCAAATTTCTATTGATCATGCTATTAATAAAGCAAATAGCTATGAGAATTTCTTAAAGCTTATGGAAGAATATGGCTATGAAATTAAACTTGGAAAATATCTTTCTTTCAGACATAAAAAACAAGGAGAAAAGGGGCGATTCATTCGTGCGAAGGAAACTACTCTTGGAAAAGATTATACAAAAGAGAAAATAAAAGAAAGAATTGAAAATAAGGTAAATGAAGATTACAAAAATAGTGAAATATATTATGCTAAGAAATCTTATAAGAAATTTGATAATATAATAGATATAGAAGGCAATGAAAAGGTTAAATCTTCCAAAGGTTATGAAATATGGGCAAGAAAACATAACATGAATACTATGGCAAATACCTTAAATCAGCTTAGAAAATATGGTCTATCATCTAGTATGGATTTAGAAAATAAACTTCAAGATGAGGCTGTTAATAGGCAAAAAATTTTAAATAAAATTAAGGATATAGAGAAAGTTATGAGCGAAATTTACACAGCTATTGAAGACATTAACACTATAAAAATAAATAAGGTTATCTATAAAACCTATAAAGAAAATCCAAATGATAAAAATTTTTATAGTGAATATAAGCCTCAAATTATCGCATATGAAAAAGCAATAAATACTTTAGAAAAGTGTCAATATAAAAATCCAAGTATAAAAGAGTTGTCAAAATTATATGATGAATACAAAAATAAAAAAGATATTCTTATGGATGACTACGCCAACGAGAATATCTTGATAAATGAATTGACTCAATTAAGAAAGAATACTGATAAGTATATTTATAATGAATTGTATAAGTAATTGGATCTATAAAAAAATGATAGGATAGTGTGGAAACTTTTCCACAGCCCCTTTCAAATATGAGCTCTCATTTTGCCTTTGCCAATAAAAATCGAGTAGGACTAAATATAACCCTCTCACACCATCGTACGTGCCATTCGACATACAAGTAGTTCAATGCAAATAATAATCAGAACAGCTTTAAAGTCCTCTCTTTTTGAGGATTTCTTTGTTTATATAGTACAATCCTGTTATGTTAGTTACAACTTAATAATAGTCGCCAAACCCCTAGGACTGTTTTCCATCTACAGTGGGACATTTAATTTTCTTTTAAACTTTTATAATGAATTCTCGTGTTCCCTAGCCTTCCAACTCTCTTTTCTTTTTCAGAATCCAAATCCTAAATATTTTAGCTTTGTTGGTTTAATAACTTTGAATTTTGTTGCATTTACTTTTAATCTTAACTTCTTTTCTATACATTTGGTTACTAAAACCATTACTCTGTTTGCCACTACACTGTTTGCTACTGTTAGTATACTTTCATCTAAACATCAAACCAACCTTAATATCATATTCCTGTTCGTCAAGTCATGTCGTTCCTCTCTTCCACATATCTCCATGTGAATTTCAGGATCGCTATGAAATTCGTCGACAACTACGCTATTTAGGAACTTTCACCCCAGTATTGGAACTTGCCCGTTATACAAAAAATTTTGATACTAATAATTTAGTTAATATCAAAATTTTAAATACCATTATATTTTAAAAAAACAATTAATACTAAACTTATAAAAATAGCACTAATAAAAGCTATCCAAAAAATAAATTTATCTACTTTAAACTTAGATTTAAATTTTTTTAAAGCTAAATTATATATTCCCACGCCCAATACACCACCTAATGTATTATTAATTATATCAGTTATATCAAATACTCCAATTGACAATGCGTACTGTAAAAACTCTATAGCTAAACTAAAGAAAAATACAAAAAGAATACTTTTTAAATTGTTTTTACGAAATAAAATAGATCTAATCATAATTCCCAAAGGTAAAAAAATGAGTATATTTGATACCATCTCATCAAAAATAACTTTAATATTAACTGTATTGTCATAATAAAATGGTAGTAAATTTATTTGTCGCTCAATCAATAAATTATTGATTGAAAATGTCATTTTAAATACTACAATAAAGATTAACCAAATTATATAGTATACAGTTAGCACTTTCATCCCAACTGAAATATATTGATTTTTCAATTTCATAATTAATTCCCCTTCAATCTATTAAAGTCACTTAAATTCCTTATTATACATTAACTTATATCTATTACAGTTTTCAATTAAATCATCGTGACTCCCATCACCTACTATTTTTCCATTATCCATCACAATAATTCTATCAGAATTCATCGCACATCTTATCCTATGGGTGATATATATAATAATCTTATCATTCAAATTATTTAAAATATTATCAAATATGATTTTTTCAGAAATTATGTCTAATGACGAGCTTGGTTCATCAAATAACAATAGACTTGATTTTCTATACATAGTTCGTGCTATTGCAATTTTTTGCCATTGTCCGCCTGAAAGTTCCTGCCCATTTTCAAACCAATTACCTACTACTTTATTAATATTATATTTACCATCATTTTTTAAAAATTTTGCATCAGCACTATTTAATGCTGTTAGAATCGAAAAGTCGTCTTCATTTCTATCAATTTGCCCTAATATAATATTCTCTTTTATTGTCCCCTCATATTTCAAATAATCTTGAAATAATGAACTAATCTGTGTTCTATAAGATTCTATTTCAATATCATCAAATTTCATCCCATTAATTAAAAACACACCTGAATCTGGACTATACAAACCAGCTAAAATTTTTAGAAGTGTACTTTTTCCCGAACCATTTTCCCCAATTATTGCAATGGATTCTCCTTTTTTTATCTTTAAAGAAATGTCTTGCAAAGCTAAACTATTATCATCATAAGAAAAGTTTATATTAGATAACGATATTACATTAATGTCTTTTATTGATCTTAGTATAGTTTTTGTCTCTTCTTTTAAATCGTCAGTTTTAAATTCAAGAAACTCTTTAAGTAAATTTATATATAAATTTGAATTAATAATATTGTATACACTGGTTCCTGTTTCATTAAGAGAACCTTGAAATATAACAATTGTGCTTATGTACACCATAGCAGTTCCAATTAAAAATTCTCCATTATACGTTTTAAATGCAAGTTCTTTAAAAATATATAAATTAATAAGAACTTGAAAAAAATTTATAACAATTATTAATAAAGCTTTCAATTTTTCAATGCTATTATTTTGATTAATAATAGTATCTGTAATTTCTTTATACTTACTAATAAAATAATTTTTTAACCTAAAAGTTTTTATCTCCTTAAAAGCAATATCGTGAGTTAATAAAAAAGAATAATACCAACTTTTCCTCTCTAAAGTACTTCTTCTATTTCTTATATTAAATTCTAATTTACCTATTCTTATTTCTCCAAACACTGATATTATGGTAACTGCAAACAAAAGAATAACCAAAAAATAATTCCATTTAATTAATACATACATAGCTATAATAGTTTGCGTTAAATTAAAAATCAAATTAATAACTGACATCAATATTTCATATGGCTTTAATGTAGCATCTTGCTCTATTCTGTTCAAAATATCGTAAGTTTTATTATCTTCAAGTTTTTTTAAAGGCAAATCAGCACATTTTCCCATTACTTTCCTCATAGAAGAATAAGTAACTTCATTACTTAACCTTTGTAAATAGTAGTTTTTAATATTATCTACTATTACAGATATAAATTGTAAAGATAAATATATAAGTATAAGTATTATAATATTATCAAATCTAGTGGAATGAATTTGAATTATATTAATTATTGTTTGTCCTAATTTAAGAACTAAAAACGGAAAAACACCACTTACAATTGACAATATTATAGTAATCGCAAAAGAATTTTTATCTACTTCATAAATCATCTTGAATGCTATTTTTATACATTCAAGATGATTTATTTTATCCTTACCCATATATTTATCCTCTACTTCCCATTAAAATATTTATTGCTCTATTTTGTTATATGATTTTATACTTAGCAATAAATACAGAGCAATATTAATTAAAGCCATTATTACTAGAAACTTTGGAATCCATAAAATTTTACCTGGCAACTTAACAAATTCAAATTTTTGATACTGTTCAATTAAGCTATTTTCTGTAGTACCTAATCCCAAAGACGGCAAAAAATAAAATATTGATTTAAACAAAGTTTTTCCATACAATAATGATGGAATAAAAAATAAAACACTCGATATGGCTGATGAAACCATAGAAACTTTTGAATTTATAGCGACAAATATTGACATCATTGAACTTGCAATAGTAAATAATATACTTAACAAAAATACACTTAATATAACTTTACCTATAGTTAAATTAGATATTGACAGTTGATTAAATAGTAACATTTGAAAAGATGAGTCTAAACCACTAGTGTAAATATATTTAATAGCGCCATAATAAATAGATATATTTAATATCAAATAAAGCGATATAATACTTGCTAAGGCAAGTATCTTGCTGCAAATATATTTATTTCTTCCATTTCTAGTTGTTCTAAAAATTGAATCTAGGTAATTTTCTTTATCTTCAACAATGCATTGTGATGAAATCAATATACATATTAATGATAATACTGTTACAAATATATTTACGAAAAATAGTGTATCTTCACTAAAATACCCTGCATAATAATATGGTTTATTAACCTCTTCATATTTTTTTAGAGCAAATTCTGTTATCTTGTCGTTGTTATATTTCTGTTCTATGTCTTTTTTCAACGCATCATTACAACTTTGATAAAAATTTAAATCTTTTTCTGTATCAAGTTCGTTTACATCAAGTAAACTTCCAGATTTTGTAATTGTATATGGGTATGTTATTACTCTTAATATAGGATCAAATTTCGATATATTTTTTTTGGCATCCTCTGATAAATTTTCTCTACTGTTTACATTTTCATTATTTAATATTTCTTTATAAGATTTTACTACTTTAGTTATTTTTTCTTCTGTCAAATAACCTATAGAATCTTTACTATCCTCATTAAAGTGTTCTATAGCCTCTTTACCAAAATAAGTAATTGTATCTCCAGAACTTATATCATCATATTGTATACTTACATAAGTAATAAATGATATCAAAAAAGTAAAAACTAAACCCATGCCCAAAAAGACTCTTACCGATTTTTTAAATAAAAATCTTTTAAGTTCCTGTATATATATATTCATAATCTATAAACTATACCTCCCTTACAGCTTTGACAAAGCAAACTAGTCTTATTATTTATAATTATTATAGAAGCCCACAAAATATAGACTAAAATTTCTATATAGTGTGAGCCTCTATGATTCATCATTAATATGATGCTCTTGGAGTTTTTAAAGCGCGAACTCTGTTACCAGTTCTATATTCTCCTTTACCGCCACAACCACAGCCACAATGAATACAACTATCATTGTTGCCACGATATCCAGCAAAACCTGTTGAACACATGCATGCTTGTGGTTGAGCTCCACTGCCCGGATGTCTTCCTATAGGATTTATAAATTTCACATTCTCACCTCCTTCTCAATTATTTAAATATATATATACATATATACTTATCTAATTCATATCATTTTTACTGAAACTCAATTTCGTTAAATTCCTTGAGTACATCTGGATTTTCTTCCAATATCTCATGATATTTTATCAAGCTATCTAATAAATATTTTCTTTCACTTCTACAAGAATTATGTCTATAAGAAAAATGTGTGCCATATTGATCATAGCAATTTACATAACATAAAGTACATAAATTAATAGCCCAACAGTCTTTGCAATATTTGCTAGATTCTTTAATAAAATCATCAAAATATAATTCTTTTATTCTTTTTTCATCAAACCCTTTATGTACATTTCCTATCTCTGGAATATCTCCTACCTTTTCACAAATTTTGAAATTTCCGTCTACTGTAACATATATTCGTCTTTCTCCAGGGACACAACAACCATTCATCCCATATTTTTTAACAGGCTTTTCAGATAATAATCTTTTGTGTATAATCATCATAGCCTTATCTACATCAGCATCTGTAAATATTTCATTAGTATTATCTTTATTCCTTATTTTATTTTTTTCATCCCACGATAAAATTGGATCATAATAATCTTTTAAAATCATTCTTTCTTCATAAGATTGTGGTCTTGTATATATGCTTTCATGTGGTCCATAATCTATGGAAGATGTTAATATGTTTATATTCTTAGGCAACCAATCGCATTCATTTAAATAAACTTGTATCTTATCATACTTATCCTCATAATCAGGTCCTTCGATTACCATGTTTAAGGTAATGTTTTCTTTATTATTATATTTTTCTGCTGATCTCAATAAAATTTTTAATCCATTAATAGTTTTTTCAAAACTTCCTTCCCCAGAAACAAACAATCTATTTTTGTTATGAAGCTCTTTATATCCATCTAAACTTACTATAATATTGAATTTATTCTTCATAATATAATCAGCAATTTCTTCATTCATTAAAGTAGCATTTGTTGTCATAGAATAAGTCATTTTATCAAATAACTTATTCGCATAATCTGTTGTTTTCTTTATAAGATCATAGTTTATTAAAGGTTCTCCACCATAAAATCCAATATGACGTTCATCAGAATTTTGTGAATGAGCTTTTAAAAAATCAACAGCTTTTTTTGCTACTTCCCAGTCCATATTCTTATGACCAAAAGCTCTGTATTCAGGATGAGATTCATTATAGATACAATATTTACATCTTAAATTACATTTCTCTGTAACCTCTAAGGTAACATTTTGTATCTTATTATCTATTATCTCATCAATTTGTTCATAAGTTTTTCCAGTCAAACAATTAAATTTAGTTGCTGAGAGTATACTTTCTTTATTAATCGCATCTTTTATTTCACTTATAGCCTCACAAAATTCTTGTTCAGACATATCAAGTTTTATAAAATCCAAGAAATTTTCGCTCTCTAAAAATTTAGTTAAGACTTTATACACGTTTTCGTTTATTTGTGCTACCTTACCAGTACCACTATCATAATAATAAAAATTACGTTTTGTCTTAAATGTTTTGCCTAATCTTCCTGGATATTCTTCCTTGCATAACTCTTTGTACTTATTTTCTAACTTTTCTTTTTCTAGGGTTATTAAGTCCATAATTACCTCCAATTTTTGAATACATCATTACTACTAAACTTGGTAAAATAATAATATATATTACAGCTGATATCATTATAAGACTTGATGAACTCATCCAATTTCCAAAAACATTTACAAAATTAAAATCAGCTATTTGATTTTGTAATGAATTGAGTAGTCCTACTCCTGAAGATGGAAAAATATAGTTTATAGCACTAATCATACCAATAGGAGAAATTATTGTTGGAAATACTGCTAATAAAATTGATTTCATTATGGATTCAACTTTTCTTTTACTTAATACAGAAATAATTAGTGTAGCAAGAATGGTTGAAATCAATATGATACTATTACAAATAAGCATATATTTATTAAACTGTCCAAAGTTCCAATTATGCAAACTTAAAGCACTAAACATCATCTGAACAGAAGTCTTTTTATACTCTGTTCCAAAAGCATAGTCTAATATAGAGCCTTGTATGAAGTTTCCTAAGAGCAAAGTTAATACCGAAATCGTAAGTATTGCTAGGATTTTATAGATGGCAAACTTTCTTCTGCCATATTTAGTTGTTTTAAATATATAATCTAAATCATTCTCACTATCTGACGAGAATATTGGAGCTGCTACTACAACCATTAAAATTATTATTATCGTATTATAAAATCCTCTATAATCATTTGCATCTGTACTATAATATCCATAATATTCATATGGAGTCTTTATTTTACTCAGTGCTTTTTCAGATTTTTCTATAATTTGATTCTGAGCTTTATTAGGATATTCATTTTCAATTACTTTATTTAGATAATCAAATACTTTATTGTAAAAATATTTGGTATCATTGATATCTATGCTTAAAACTGGAGGAAGGTTATTACTTTGAGAATCAGTGAATACTTCATTTACTTTCTTACTTATATGTTCTATAGGCATAAGCTCCTTTGTATTAATTTCAGGTTTTAATTCAGACCTATCAGTAACATTATATTTTCTTAGTATTTCTCTATATTTTTTTGTGCCATTATAAATTAAATCTTCTGTTATCTTTCCTGAATAAGGCTCTTTAGCTTTTTTAATATATTCTATTGCTTCTTTTCCTTTTAAATTTTTTACTTGATCTCCTTCTCCATAGGTAATTTTTGTAAAATTAATTGGAGCTATGGAAAGCAATATAGCAAGTAGTAATGAAAACAATATTATAATTTGATTTGATCTTATTGATAAAATCCTCTTTATCTCATTTAAGTAAATTTTCATTTTAATTCACCTTAAAACTTCTATCTTCTGGAAAGACCCATAAATAGAAGTCTTCTAGATGAGCTTTTGTTAATTTAGAATTATTTAAAACATCATCTTTATCTGATATGTATCTAATGAGTACGTTTCCATCATCTTGTTGTTTTACATTAACAACATTCAATTGTGTTTCTTTTTCTGCATATTCTCTATTTGATATAGATGCTTCGTATACCTTATTCTTAATTTTAGATATCAGTTCATCAGTTGTTCCAGAATATACAAATTTACCATCTTTCATAATTAAATTTGATGTTGATATATATTCAATATCAGAGACTATATGAGTCGAAAGGAGAACTATTCTATCTTTAGATATTTCGGTAATAAAATTTCTCAGCTTAATTCTTTCCCCAGGATCAAGCCCCGCTGTTGGTTCATCTAAAATTAATATTTTAGGATCATTTAAAATAGCTTGACATATTCCTACTCTCCTTCTCATTCCTCCTGAAAGCTTTACTACTTTTTTGTACTTGACATCAGATAAGTTTAATACTTCTAGGAGTTTATCAATCATTTCTTCTGTTTTGCTCTTGTCTATACCTTTTAAAGCAGCTACATATTGTAAAAATGAATTTACAGTAAACTCTGGAGCACAAATAAATTCTTGAGGTAAAAACCCTAACAAATTCCTATATTCTTCTCCTAATTTGTTGATTCTTTCCCCATTATATAAAATTTCGCCTTGACTCGGTGTACTAATTCCAGTGATCATTTTTATTAAAGTTGTTTTCCCAGCACCATTTGCACCTAAGAGTCCCCAAACACCTGGACATAACGTAGCTGATGCATTATCAACCGCTAATTTATCTTTAAATTTCTTACTTACGTTTTTAATCTCTAATTCCACTAAACTACCTCCCTTATCTTTTATGCTTCCTTATTAAAAAGTAAAAAATACATCTTCATGTTAGTGATAAAAATTTTACTCCTCTATGATTTTATTTTAATTGATACAATAAAAAAGTGTTTTAATATTCTATTGATTAATTCTTAAGATTTCATTAATTTTTAAAAAATAAAAAAACACCTTAATTATGTAGTTTTATACATAATTAAGGTGTAATCCTCATTTATTTTTTAATCTTACAATGACAATAACTTCATTATTAGAACTTTCTACCTCTATCTTACCCTCATGTAATTCAATAATTTCTTTTGCGATAGGTAAACCTAAGCCAGATCCCACTTTTTTTGAATTTCTTGCTAGATTTAATCTAGTAAATTTGTTAAACATATTTCTTATCTGCGCTTCTTCTAGTGTATCGGCCTTGTTAATAATTTTTAATATTACACACTTATACGTTTGATATATTTTAACTTTTATCTCTGTATTTGCATAAGAATATAAGATTGCATTTTTTAAAATATTCTCTAAGGCTCTTTTCATTTTATTTGGATCGACATTTACAAATATTGAGCCTTCACTTGAGATATTTATCTTATGATTATTCTCTTTCATCATAGGATAAAGCTCATCTCTTAATTGTATTAAAAAATATTCTAAATCAATTTTTTCTTTATGAATACTAAATTCACCATTATTTAATCTAGCAATTTCAAAAAATTGGTTTATAAGATCTTCTAATCCTAATGCTGTTTCTAATAATTGTCTAATATATTTCTCTCTTTGCTTATTAGGCAAGTCTTTCATTTCATCAAGCATTGATAAATATCCAATGATAGATGTCAAAGGAGTTCTTAAGTCATGTGCTAAGTAGGTGATTAAATCATTATCTTCATTTTCTCTTTTTTTAAGCGTATATTCTATCTCTTTTTGTTTAAATTTTAATCTATTTATGGAATCTTCTAAAGTTTTATAAGGAGTCGGGAAACTAACAATATTCTCATCCAAATCGTCTATTTTTTTGCATAAGTCAATATAATCT
>NZ_JAMXSL010000016.1:0-45592 GCF_026131715.1 Anaerococcus sp. NML200537
ATATATAATATATATAATTATAGGTATATTCTTATCAGTAGTAGGAATTTATGGTATAATGAATTAAAGGAATACTTACAAAGCTTTGATAAAATTAATTTACTCTTATCTTTGATAGTAGGTTTAGTTTTATAGATATTTTTATAAATATCAATTCAATCTTTTAAGTACAATCGTTAATACTTATATTTATGTGGAGGTATTATGACAATTAGATATGTAAATAATTTAGGAAAAATAACAATCGATGATTCCGTTATTGCTAATATTGCAGTAGCAAGCGTCATGCAATCTTATGGTGTTGTTGGACTTGCAAGTAGATCAGCAAAGGATGGTATATATAAACTCTTAGGTGTAAATAACATGCAAAGAGGAGTTAAGGTTATAAGAAGGGACAATGGTACAGTAGCAATATTTATATCTCTATTTTTAGAATATGGTATTAGAATACCGGTAGTATGTCAAAATATAATCGAAAATGTTAAATATAATATAGAAAACTCTTTGAATGTAAATGTTTCTGAAGTAAATATCTATGTCCAAGGAATCAATAGATAGGAGAAATATGAAAGTTATTGATGCAAATAAGCTCCAACAAATGGTCATTGGAGCCTTTAAATATTTAGAAGAAAACAAATCATTAGTTGATGAGCTAAACGTATTTCCGGTTCCAGATGGAGATACAGGAACAAACATGACCATGACAATGAAATCTGGTGTTGATAAGGTTAATACATCTGCTTTATCAAATGTATACGAAATTTCAAAGGCCCTAAGCCAAGGCACTCTTATGGGAGCTAGAGGAAACTCTGGAGTAATCTTATCTCAACTTGTAAGAGGTATGTCAAAAGCTCTAAAAGATAAAGAAGTGATAGAAGCAAGTGATATAAAAGAAATCTTTATAAATGCTTCTAAAACTGCTTATAGAGCAGTTATGCAACCAACAGAAGGAACAATTCTAACAGTAGCAAGAAAGATGGCTGAAAGAGCAGAAGAGTCCTACTCAGAAGATATAAATTTAGATGATTATCTTATAGATATTATTGGTGAAGGACAGAAGGCTTTAGATAATACACCAAAACAACTGCCGGTTTTAAAAGAAGCAGGTGTAGTTGACTCAGGTGGTCAAGGCTTGCTATTCTTACTAAGGGGAGCATTAAATGCACTAAATAATGATATCGATAGGGATATAGACTTATCAGATGAAAACGAAGAAGAAAAGAATTATAAGCTATCGTTTAGTCTTTCATGTAAGGAATCTGACTATGAAAAAATAATTGATTCCATTACAAATCTTTCAAGTCACCTCGATTCAGAATTTAATAATAATGTAATTGAGGCAAGCTTACAGACAGATCATCCTCATCAAGTTATATCTATATTATTACTAGATGGAGTTTTGTTAAAGGTTGAAATTGAAAACACTAACCCGGAAATCGCTAAAGAAGAAAAAGAAGTTAAGCTTAAAAAATATGGCTTTATAGCAGTATCTAGGGGTGATGGATACGACGATATTCTTAAGTCAATGAATATTGATAAGATAATTTCAGGCGGCCAAACAATGAATCCTTCTACAGAGGATATCTATAAAAATATAGAAGAAATAAATGCAGAAAATATTATTATTTTCCCTAATAATAAAAATATAATTATGTCTGCTAAGCAAGCTTGTGATCTAACAGATAAAAATGCAATGGTTGTTGAAACAAGATCAATACCAGAATCTTTCACAGCTATGCTAGAATTTGATGAATCAGAATCAATAGAAGAAAACATAGAAAACATGGCTGATGTAATTAGTGATATGCATACAGCAGAAGTTTCTATATCCATTAGAGATACAAGCGTGAATAATGTAGAAATCAAAAAAGATGATTTTATCGGGATTCTTGATGGAAAAATCGTGGTAAGTACTGATAAAATCGAGGAAACATTAAGACTTGCCTTAGAAAAAGCTATTGAAGAAGATCAAGATATATCATTAATTACCCTATATTATGGTGAAGAAGCTGATAAGAAAAAGGCCAAAGACCTTGTTAAAAAGCTTTCTAAGGACCATAAGGATATAGATGTTGAACTAATCTACGGCGGACAGCCAGTATATTATTACCAAGCAACCCTTGAATAAGGAATTAACAGACCTAAGAGGTATTGGCCCTAAAAAGGCCAAGACTCTTAACAAGCTTGATATATACACAGTCAGTGATTTATATAATTTTTATCCCAGAGCATATGAAGATAGGAGCAAAAAAATCCTAGCTAGTCAAGCTAGAGGAGATAGAGCCTATTTCTTTGTTTGGAAATCTGTGTCCAAACCATATTTTAAAAAACTTAAAAATGTCTCCTTATCTTATATGTATTTTGAAGATGAACTTGGGAACAAAATTAGAGTTGTGTGGTTTAACGATAGGTTTTCCATTAGAAGTATCGAACTTAATAAAAAATATAAATTCTATACCAAAGTGTCCTTAAAAAAAGGATTTTATGAAGCTATAAACCCCATTTTTGAGGGGCTTGAGGGAAATGAGATAGGTGGAATTTATTCTATCTATCCATTAACAAGTGGTCTGAGCCAGAAAAACATAAGGGCTTTTATTAAGGAAGCTTTATCTTTCTATAATCAAGACGAAGAGCTATTAAATCAAGCCAATAGGGATCAATGTAATCTTTTATCTAGACAGGAAGCCTTAAATATTGTTCATTTTCCAGATAATGTTAATGATTTATTGAGGGCAAAGTCTTATATAAAAATACTAGACCTTCTTAAAGAATTGATATTTTTGTATCATATAGGCAAAAATGCAAAGATAAAGCAAGATATCAACCTTAGCTATAAATTAGATAATATTTTAAGAAGGCTTGATTTTGCTTTAACAAAACCACAGCTAAGATCATTTAATGAAATACTTACTGATTGTTCAGGTAAATATGCTATGAATAGGCTCTTGGTTGGGGATGTAGGCTCTGGTAAAACAATAGTTGGCATTATAGCCATGATTGTATTTGGCTTAAGCTCATATCAATCAGCTATGATGGTTCCAACAGAGGTTTTGGCAATCCAACAATATGAAAAATATAAAGATTTAATTGAGTCTTTTTCTCTAAATGTTGCACTTTTAACAGGTTCTAGCAAAGATAAAGATGAAATAAAAGCTAAGCTATTAAATGGTGATATAGATATAGTAATAGGAACCCATGCTTTAATACAAGCAGATGTATTATTTAATGATTTAAGACTGGTTATAAACGACGAACAACATCGTTTTGGTGTTAAACAAAGACAAGCTCTTGCTAAAAAAGGACAAGCTGTAAACTATTTAACAATGACAGCCACTCCTATCCCAAGAACCCTATCTTTAAAGATAAATCAGATGCTTGATTTAAGTGTTATAAATGAACTGCCTATGGGTAGGGAAATAATTGATACCCATATAATAGTGCAGGATAGAGAAAAAATCCTTTTTGAACAAATCTCTAAAAATTTAGAAGATGGTAGACAAATCTATGTTGTAAGTAATAATATAGATTCTGATGATGATAATTCAGTAGAAAATCTTTATAAGAGATACAAAAAACAATTCAAAAGCTATAGGGTAGAAATCCTTCATGGCAAACTTAATTCTGAAATTAAAGAAAGTATACTTATTGATTTTTCAAGTGGTATTATCAATATTTTAATATCTACAACTGTAATAGAAGTTGGTATAGATGTAGCTAATGCGAATGTAATTGTAATTTATAATGCAAATAACTTTGGCCTATCTCAGCTGCATCAATTAAGAGGCAGGGTAGGAAGAGGTCAATATAAGTCATATTGTTATCTTGTAAATAAGAATGCTGATGCTAATCTTAAACTTAATATTTTAGAGAAAACAAATGACGGCTTTGAAATTGCACAAAAAGATTATGAGTTAAGAGGAGGAGGAAAGATTCTCTCTCTTATCCAACACGGTAAAAATCTCTCAGAGATAGAATACCTAAACATGACCCAAGAAGAAACTGACAGAAGCTTTGAGATTTTTGACTACTTAAAATCGATTGATTTTAAGGGTGTTAATATAGATTTCATAAAGAAATTTTTTGATGAAGATAAGGATATTATTTTAAACTAATGAAAGTAGTAGCAGGGAAATACAAAGGCTTTAATCTAGCTAGTCCAAAATCAAAAACATCTAGACCTACAGATAACAAGGTAAAGGAAGCAGTGTTTGATATGCTATATCCTTTTAAAGATAATTTTCTCGCTCTAGATTTATTTGCAGGTACAGGACAAATGGGAATAGAATTTCTCTCAAGGGGAGGGGCCGAAGTATATTTTAATGAAAAGAATTATTCTAATTTTTCAATATTAAAACAAAATATAGAAAAAATAGGATCAGACAGAGCCGTATTAATTAAAAACGATTTTGTTAAAACTCTTAAAAACTTAGGGCAAAAGAATCTTAAGTTTGACTATATATTTCTAGATCCACCTTATGAAAGTGATTTTTTAGATAAAGCTCTATTTTATATTAAAGAATATGACTTATCCAGTGAAGATGGTATAATTATAACTGAATCGAGCATGGACTTAGATTTTTCAGAAAAATATGACCTACATATATTAAAAGATAAGTCCTATGGAAGGAAATATATTAAAATATATACAATATGAAAATAATTTATCCAGGCAGCTTTGACCCACTAACAAATGGCCATATGGATATGATTAAGAGATTATCAATTCACTTTGACCATGTCATAGTTGCAGTTATTAGAAATGAAAACAAAAACTCTCTATTTTCTCTAAAAGAAAGAGAAGAGATAATAAGAGAGGCTATAAAAGAAGAAAAATTAGTTAATGTAAGCATAAAATCCTTTGATGGCTTACTAGTTAATTTTGCTAAAAAAGAAGATGTTAAACTTATAGCTAGAGGACTTAGGGCTGTCACAGATTATGAGTATGAAAAGAATATAGCTAGAGTAAATTCAACCTTATATGAAGGGCTTGAAACTATATTTCTACTAAGTAATCCTAAATATTCCTTTGTATCATCTAGTGGTGTGCGTGAGATAGCTGCCTTTAAGGGCGATGTATCAGCCTTTGTAAGTACAAGTGTCGAAAAGAGAATTAAAGATAAATATAATTATTAGGAGGAAGTATGGCAAACAAAATAACTGATCTTATCTACGAGATGGAAGACATAATGGAAGAAGCAAGCTCTGTACCATTTTCAAAAAAGGTAGCAGTAGATCCTGATGAAATTTATGATGTACTTAATGAGATGAAAGATTCTTTACCAGAAGAAATCAAACAAGCTCAGTGGGTAACAGACGAAAAAGAAAGAATTTTATCCGAAGCAAGCAACGAAGCTGATAGTAGATTAAATCAAGCTGAAGGTGAAATTAAAAATTTCAAGGAACAAGCAAAAAGCCAATTCCAAAGAATGGTTAGTGAACATGAAATCACTCAACAAGCTAGGGCTGAAGCTGATAGAATCTTACAAGAAGCAGCTGCTGAAGCTAAACATATCAAGGCTCAATCATATGAGTATGTAGATAAACTATTCTCAGGTTCTATAGATAACTTTAGCGGCCTTGTTCAACAATTAGAAAAAATTAGAAATAATTTATTAGAAAATAAGTAATTAAAGACGTCCAAGACATAATAATTATGTTGCTTGGACGTTTTTTTACTTAAAAGGTTTATTATTATGAATATAATCATAATTTATCTCTCTTCCAATAGCTAGATTATAGAGATTGGAAGAATTTATCATTTTTTCATAAATTTTAAAATTATTTTGATCCAATATTTTTGAATCAGCCTTATTTATAACTATATCAACCTTATCGTTGAAATTATTAAATATTTTGGTTGCCTTTTTATTATAAGCTAATATTCTTATAAAATGAACATCTATATAATTAAGTTTAAAGCTATTATCAAGAATATAATTAAGGATAAGCCTTCTTACTCTTGATTTAGTATACCTAAGACTTGTGGCCTCATTAATAAAATCTTCAAAAGTCCTGTTTCTATCTACAAGTTTTATTAGATGGTTTTCAATCCCCTCTTCATAACCGATAATATCTGTCATAGCTTTTTTCTCAACAATTAGCTTATAGGTAAAAATTTTATAGAAAAACTCATCGTTAATTCCATCATAATTTTTAAAAAAATTAGAAAAATTCTTAAAAGATGTTCTAGGCATAAGCTTACTTATATCGCCGGAAATATTATTTCTAATAGCAGTAGATGAGGCATAAAATTTGTCATTAATCGTTTTATCCTTATTAAGGCTTCCAACTCTACAAATTGGGTATGGGATAATTTTAGACTTTAATTTATCAATTGCCTTCATATATTCGAGAGCTAAAATATTGTTGGCTGAAATAAAATCATCGCCTACAAGCTTAGAAATAGCACTGTTAAGGGCTTTTGTATAGGATATACCATTTGAAAGGTACATTTTAAGCTCTTGATTAATAAAGTTATCATTATTTATTACGATTTTAGCTTTATCTAAAAAATCTCTTTCATCTAGTCTTTCAATCCCAAAACATAGGTAATCAATTTCCATTTTATCTAGAATTTCTAAAGATTTTAAGGCGAAAAATTCTGCAGCTTGTAAACTAATGAAATTAGGCATTTCAATTACTAGATCAAAACCATTTTCAACAGCAGTTTTTGCTCGTGTAAATTTATCAACGATAGCCGCTTCACCTCTTTGAACAAAATCACCACTCATAAAAGATATGGCTAAGTCACATGCCAAGTCTTCTTTAGCTTTATCAAGCAAATATTTATGACCATTGTGGAAAGGATTAAACTCTGAGATTATAGCAAGTTTTTTCATATGCACCTCTTTTTATTTATTATACTTATAAGCTTGATTTAATACATCATTCTTATATGTAAAATGATAAAAGCAGATGAATAAAATTTTCAATTAGCTCTTATATATGGTATAATAATGTAAGAATATAGCCAAGGAGGAATTATGATATCAGCTAACGATTTAAGAAAAGGTGTAACATTTGTATATGATGGGGATGTATATCAAGTTGTAGATTTCCAACACGTAAAACCAGGTAAGGGTGCAGCATTTGTTAGAACCAAAATAAGATCAGTAATGAATGGTGGAGCAAAGGATGTAACATTTAATCCTAATGAAAAATTTGAAAATGCCGTAATTTCTACAAAAGAAATGCAATATTTATACAATGATGGTCAACTATATTATTTTATGGACCCAGAAAGCTTTGAACAAATCGGTATAGAAGAAGAAGCAGTTAAAGAAGCTATAATTTATGTAAAAGAAAATGACAGTGTACTTATTAAATTTTATGAAGGCAAACCATTTTCAATTGATCCACCAAACTTTGTAGAGCTTAAGGTAGTAGAAACAGAACCAGGTGTAAAAGGTGATACAGCTACAAATGTTACAAAACCTGCAACAGTTGAATCTGGCGCAGTTATAAACGTGCCAATATTTGTAAACGAAGGTGATGTGATCAAAATAGATACAAGAAGTGGAGAGTATCTATCTAGAGTATAGGAGTATTAGATGACTAATAATTTTAAAGATGGTTCAGTTAAAATTGCTGATGAAATTCTAGATCAAATTGCAACCACAGCTGCTGAGGAAGTCTATGGAGTATATGAAGATACCTCCGAAGAAGGATTTATGCATTCACTACAAAGCAAGGCTACCAAGACAAATATCAGAAAAATAGCTGGTAATCTTGTAATAGACATAGATTTATCCCTAGACAAAAATATAAACGTTAGAAAGACCGTAAAAAAAGTCCAAAAAAATGTCAAAGATGTAATAGAAACAATGACAGGCATTGGAGTTAGTAAGGTTAATATTAACGTTAATAGATTAGAAATTTGATGAACAGAAGACAACAGAGGGAGTGGGTTTTTAAGCTTATCTTCCAAGATTCAATTAACGATATAAAAGAGAATAATGATTTATTTCAAAATCATGACCTAAGTGAGAATGAAACTTATATAATTAAATCTATAGATTCATATAAAAAACATTATGATGAGATTGTAGCAAAGCTTGAAGATAGCCTATCTGCTAGATACTCTAACATAAGCAAGGTAGCAAAGTCTATAATATTTCTTTCAATAAATGAAATATATTTTTTAGATATACCAGTCTCAGTCTCAATTAATGAAGCTGTTGATCTTGCGAAAAAATATACATCAAATGATGAGTATAAGATTATTAATAAAGTACTAGGTGACATCGTTAGAAAAGATAAAAAATGAAAAAACCTCTAACAGTTAAGCAATTTAATGAATATATAAAATCAAATATTAAACACGATCCTATTTTTAGAAGAATTTTTATAAGTGGAGAGCTTTCAAATGTTAGAATCAATAACCAACACTTGTACTTCTCTCTAAAGGAAGACTCAGATTTAATAGACTGTGTAATATATTATTATGAGGATAAGGATATAACCTTTGACTTTGAACCAGGAAAGAACGTTCTTGTTAGAGGTAGCTTATCCTATAATAATTTCTCTTCAAGACTAATTATAATTGCTAGCGAAGTTGAAGATGAAGGTCTTTCCAAGACCTATCTTGAATTTTTAAAAATAAAAGAAGAATTTATAAAAAAAGGCTATTTCGACCCAAAAAATAAAAAGCCAATAGATAAATTAGTCAAAAAAATAGGCCTAATAACATCAAAAGATGGGGCTGCAATTGTAGATTTTATATCAATGATTAATTCAAGACCTAATGACATAAAAATATTTTTAAATTCTGTAAAGGTTCAAGGAGATATGTCTCCGGGCTTAATAGCACAAGGAATTAATAAATTAGATTTACTAGATCTTGATGTTATTGTCTTAACAAGAGGTGGAGGGTCAAATGAAGACCTTTCAAGCTTCAATCATAAAGAAGTTATAGAGGCCATAAATAAAGCGAAGACACCTATTATTTCAGCAATCGGCCATAATATTGATAGAACTCTATCGGATTTAGCAAGTGATTTAAGCCTTCAAACACCGACAGAAGCAGGTTCTTACCTAATAAGCTTCTATGAAGACTACCACAAAAATTTAGAAAATTTATTCAAACAAAGAACTAAAGACATAGAAAATATATTAGAAAATTATGAATTAAAATTAAAATTTCTAAAAAAACGAATCGATATTAGCAATCCTAAGCTAATCTTAGACGCTAAATCCAAAGAGATTTCTAGTTTAGGCGTAAGAATTGAGAAAACAATTAGGGATAATTTTGTTTACAATGATCATAAGCTTAAAAGCCTTTCCTTTAATTTAAAGGCAGTAGAAAAAATTATTGAATATTCAAAAAAACATATACAAATTGAACATAATAATATATTGGTTTTTTCTAAACATTCACTTAAAGCTGATGATATTGTAAAACTTGTATTTAGCGATGGAGAAGTAATAGCAAGGATTATTGATGGATAAATCATTTGAAGAAAATTATAAGAAAATAGAAAGCCTATTAGAAGAAATAGAAAATAACAAAGATAACTTAGATAAGAGTGTAAAACTTTATAAAGAAGCTAAAGAACTCTATAAGAAGTTAGAAGCAAGTTTAGATGACTATAGGGCTAAGGTAGAAATAATTGATAGTGATGAATAAAGAAGAATTTATTAAAATATTAAATAATAAGAAGAAGGACATAGATGAAAGAGTAAGATCTTACTTTCCCAAAAAAGGTCTTATTAATGAAACAATGACCTATGCAGCAGATGGCGGCAAAAGAATAAGGGCCAGCTTGTATCTAGAAAGTAAGAAAATGTTTTCAAGCTCCCTTAGTGAGGAAGATTATAAAATGGCCTTGGCTATTGAATTAATTCATGCCTATTCTTTGGTCCATGATGACTTACCTGCCATGGATAATGATGACTATAGGAGGGGGATGGAGAGCCTTCACAAAAAATATGGTGAAGACTTAGCTATATTAACTGGAGATGCTCTTTTAAATGAAGCTGCTATTATTTTATTTGATGTTGCTATTATTAACAATACATATCTTAAATCTAGTAAGTATATAATGGAAAGAGCCTCTAAAAGGGGAATGATTCAGGGCCAAATCTTGGATTTAAGGAAAGATATCAAGGTAGATAAGTCCTATTTATTGGAGGTTTATAGCAAGAAAACCTCAGACCTTTTCAAGGCAGCATGCATTGGGGCTGCACTTTCAGCAAAGGCTAGCCATAGACAAATAGAGCTTCTTTCATTATATGCTGAAAACCTAGGCCTAGCTTTCCAAATACAAGATGATTTACTTGAAGATACATATGATGATGAACTAAATATACTCAATATAATGACTAAAGAAGAAGCCATTAATCTTCTTGATTCAATTAACAAAGATGCAAGAGATGCTATTTCTAATTTTAGCCATAACGAATTTTTAACTTATCTTATAGATTATTTATCAAAACGAAGTTATTAGGGGATATTATGAAAAAATACACTAGACAAAGATTAATATTAGATATTATTCAAAATAATGATGTCAAAACTCAAAGTCAATTATCTGAGATTCTAAGAGACCAAGGAGTAAATGCTACCCAGGCTACAATCTCTAGGGATATAAAAGAACTTAGAATATCCAAGGTTCAAAGTGATGACTACGAATATAAATACACAGTAGTTGATGCGGTTTATGACACACTTACAGAAAGAATTGAAAAAATTTTCAAGGAAGCAGTCCTATCAGTAGAAAAATCTTCTCAACTTGTAGTAATAAAAACTATATCTTACTGTGCAACTGTTTGCGGACAATATATTACTAATGCAAAGCTTGAAAATGTTGGAGGTATCGTAACAGGTATAGACACAATTTTTATTACTCCAAGAGATTCAAAAACTATTGACGATTTAGTAGAAGAATTAAGAGATCTTGTAAAATAATGCTTGCCGAGCTTTATATAGATAATTTTATAATAATCAAAAAAGATCATATATTTTTTGAGGATAGGTTTAATGTAATAACTGGCGAGACTGGTTCAGGAAAGTCCATTATACTTGAAGCAATAAATTTGCTTTTAGGAAAGAGGGCTAGCAAAGATATTATCGGCAAATTTAAGGACACTACAATTATTGAAGCAGTATTTATCATAGATGAAGATCAAAAATTATATCTTGAGAATAAAGATATAAGTTTTGATGATGACAAGCTTATTATTACCAGAAAAATAAGCGATAAGTCATCATCGATAAGGATAAATGGTAGACTTTCAAATTTAAATATCTTAAAAGATATAGGGGAATTTTTAATTGATATCTATAGACAAGGTGATAGCAACGTCTATATGAATAAGTCTAATTATATAAACTTAATAGATTCTTATCAAAACGACAAAGAAACTAAGTCTTTAAGAGATTCCTTGAAAGAATTATATAGAGAGAAAACAGAATTTATAAGAAAATTTCAAGACTTAGACTTAACCGATGAAGAGTTAAGCAGGGAAAGAGATCTTATTGATTATCAAATAAAAGAGATTGAAGCCATAGATTTATTTAATTTAGATGAAGATGAAATAGAAAGTGAATATCAGAGGCTATCAAATATATCAAGTTTGAGAGACAGCTATTATCAAATGATTGAAATCATTGACTCTGATGATTATCAAATTCCATCTATTAGTAGTTTATTAAATGAAGCTTCTTCTTCAATATCAAATTATGTAGGTATAGATAAAAAATCTGAGGACATATATGACAGACTAATATCAATATCAGATCAACTTAACGATATATATTCAGAAGCTGATTCCTATGTAGAAATTTTGTCCACTGATCCAGAAAGATTACAAGTGCTTGATGATTTAAATAAAAAACTCTTTGATCTTAAGAGGAAATATGGCAATAGCATAGATGATATCAAAGTTTATTATGAAGGAATGAAAGACCGCCTGGATGAGCTCAATCAAATTGAAGACCTAAGAATAAATATAGACTCTAAAATAGCAGATATAGATAAAAAAATGCTAGATAAGGCTGATAAGTTACATGCTATTAGAGTTAAAAAGATAAAAGAACTTGAGTCATCAATCAACAAAGAAATTGTGGAATTAAATATAAAAAATGGTAAATTTAAAGTTGAGCTTAAGAAGACTGATTTAATTGATAAAAAAGGTTATGATGATGTAGATTTCTTGATTAGAACCAATAAAGGAGAAAACCCATCATCTTTAACCAAGACAGCATCAGGCGGTGAGATTTCGAGAATAATGCTTGCCTTTAAAGAAGTTTTTGCAAGTTTTGATGATATAGATACGATGATTTTTGACGAGATAGACACTGGAATAAGTGGAAGGACAGCACAGGTTGTTGGTGAAAAAATCTTAGATTTATCTAAGAAAAGACAAGTAATAGCTATATCTCACTTGCCACAGCTAGCTTCACTTGCTAATAACCATATACTGGTTTGTAAAGAAGATGAAAAAGATGCTACTATTTCTTACTCAAAATCAATAAAAGGGGAAGAAAGAACTCTTGAAATAGCAAGGTTAATTGCGGGTGTTGATATAACTGAAACTACTAAAAAGTCAGCAAGAGAAATCTTGGAGATGGCGGAGGAATTAAGAAATGAATGAGCAAAAATTTTATGAAAAAACCATTAAGTCAGATACAATTTATGATGGTAAAATACTTAAATTAAGAGTTGAAACCGTAGAGCTTGAAAATAAAAGGTATTCTAAAAGAGAGATAGTTGATCACCAAAAAGGTGTTGGTATCATAGCATTTGACGGTGATGACAAGATTTGGATGGTAAAACAATATAGAAAGGCAATTGATAAAATAACCTTAGAGATTCCTGCAGGATTAGTTGATCCGGGTGAGATGCCTATAGAAACAGCTAAAAGAGAATTACAAGAAGAAGTAGGATATTTACCAGAAACTATTTCCTACTTATTTGATATGCATGCTTCACCAGGATTTACAAATGATAAATTATCATTTTTCTTAGCTAAAGATTTAGTTAAATCAAGTCTTGAGCAAGATGAGGATGAGAATGTCGAAGCATGCGCAATCGAGATAAAAGAATTATATAAGATGGTGGAAAATGGTGAAATTACAGATGCCAAAACAATTATAGCGATCTTATATTGTATAAAGTTATTAAATGAAGCTTAATATTGAACTAGAGGCCTTTGAGGGGCCTTTTGACCTTTTATTAAAGCTAATTGATAAACAAAAGATTGATATATATGATGTTAAGATTGAAGATATAACAAGTCCATTTTTAGAAGAAGTAGCTAAAATGAATATAGATTTGCCTTCTCTTTCTGAGTTTATATACACATCATCTATTCTTTTAACAATTAAGGCAAACAAGCTCTTACCAAAAGAGGAAAATGAAGGCTTAGAAGAAGATTTTTTAGCATATCTAATTGAGTATAAAAAAATCAAGTCCGTCCAAGATGATTTCAAGTATTTAGAAGAAGAAGCTCGTAAAATACATGTTAAATTTCAAGAAGATTTGACTAGCTTTGAAAAAGATGAAATAATCATTAATCAAGATATAGATATCCTTTCAAGAGAATTTAAAAAGCTTCTTAATAGACTAAAAAATGAAGAAAAATCTGAATCCAGAATATTTGAGCAAGAGATAATGCCAGATGTTAATGATTACCTTATTAGCCTTAGGAAAACACTGAATTTTTCTAAAGAATTAAAGTTAAACGATATAACAAAAAGGATCAATACAAAAGCTGAATGTATAGCTACTTTCTTAGCTCTTCTAGAAATGGTAAAGCTTAAAGAGATATATTTAAGTCAAGAAGATATTAATTCATTTAAAATAGTTAAGAGGGAAAATGACAGTTGACGAAATTAAAGGACTCATAGAAGAAATTTTATATATTTGGGGTGAACCCCTAGATTTTGCTGACCTATCAAAGATATTATTTGATATTGATAAAAAAGACATAAAAACTGCCCTTAAGGAATCTATTGAGGAGAGAAATAACAAAAATACTGGCCTAATCATTAGAAAATATAGTGACACCTATCAATTTTCTACAAGAAAGTCTACTGATAAATACTTAGAAAAATTAGTAGCCAAGTCAGAAAAAAAACTCACTAACTCAACCTTAGAAACCCTCTCTATAATTGCTTATAAGCAACCAATTACAAGGGCGGAAATAGATAAAATAAGGGGAGTTAACTCTCAATCGACAATTGATTCACTACTTGATAGAGGGCTAATTGTTGAAAAGGGAAGGTTAGATAAGATAGGAAAACCAATAATATTTGGCACAACAGATGAGTTTCTAAAATATTTTTCTATATCTTCACTAGAAGATTTACCTGAAATAAAGATTGGTGATGATAATGAGAATAAATAAATATATAGCAAATACAGGCTTTACTTCTAGACGAAAAGCAGACGACTTAATCAAAGAAGGTAGAGTAAAGGTTAATGATAACTTAATAACTGAGCCAGGATTTAAAGTAGAAGATACTGATAAGGTTACAATCGATGGTCAATTACTTGAGTTAGAAGAGAAATTTTATATTAAACTATATAAGCCTGTTGGTTATATAACTTCTAATTTTGATCCTTATAATAAATTAGACTTAAATGACTTGTTAGAAATTGATAAGAGGTTTTATGCTGCTGGAAGACTTGATAAAGATAGCGAAGGTCTTTTGATTATTACAAATGATGGGGAATTCACCAATAATATTATTCATCCTAAATTCAAACTAGACAAAGAATATATTGTAGATGTTGATAAAACCCTTAGCAAAAAAGAAGAAAATCTTTTTATGCAAGGTCTAGATATAGGAAATGGTGAACATACATCAGATGCTTATATTAAACTAATCGGTAATAAAAAATATCAAGTCATAATTCATCAGGGATATAATAGACAGATAAGGAGAATGTTTGAATATTTTAATAGCAGTGTTAAAAGGCTTAAAAGGATAAGGATAGGAGATATTAGCCTATCTGATCTTAAAGAAAAAGACTATAAATACTTTGACAAAGAAGAAATGCTCTTTGTTAAAAAAGTTAAAAGGTAGGCAACTATCTTTTTTTGTGGGAAAAATTATATGAAAAAAATTGGAATTATTGGAGCAGGACCAGCTGGACTTATGACAGCCATTCTTGCAAAAAACGAAAATAATGAAATATATATTCTTGAGAGGAATTCTAAAATAGCTAGGAAACTCAAAATGACAGGTGGAGGAAGGTGCAACATCACGAACATGTCATATGATGGAGATTTCCTCGATAAAGTTGTAAGAAATAAAAAATTTGTCTACTCTTCCTATGCTAAATTTAATAATTATGACTTAATAGACTTTTTAGAAAGTGAAGGCATTGCAACAATAGCAGAAGAAGATGGGAGGGTATTTCCTAAATCCCAACAGTCACAAAGCCTTATTGACTTTTTCTATAAAAAAATAAACGACTTAGGTATAAATTTATTAACAAATACAAAAGTTGTAGATATTAAGAAGAATAAAAAGTTTATTGTCAAAACTGATGATCATAAATTTGAATTTGATAGTCTTGTTATAGCTACTGGAGGTAAGTCGTATCCTAAAACTGGATCAGATGGACTAGGATATGACCTATGCAAAAAACTTGGTCACCATATTAGCAAAATTAGTCCAGTGCTGGTTCCTATCTTCATTAAAGATAAACTTAATATCAAGGCCCTATCTCTAAAAGATGTAGGCCTTAGTCTGGAGTCTGATGAAAATTCAGTATATCAGGTTGGAGATATATTAATAAATTCTGATTTTATAACAGGACCAGTAGTCCTAAGGGCAAGTTCCTTAATTGATAATGACAAGGTAAATCATATTTATATAGATTTTTTTACAAAATACACTTATAATGAATTAGACGACCTTTTACTTGATTTAATAAATCAAAATCCCAAAAAATCTATTCTAAATATTCTAAAATCTATAATCAACGATAGCTTAGTAGGGGTAATTGGTCAAAGACTTAAAATTGATAAAGACCTAAGGGCGAGTGAGCTTAGTAGGGACTTGAGGATGCTAATAATAGAAAATTTAAAGAAATTCGAGCTAAATTTTCTTAAATTTGGCGGCTATGAATCAGCAGTTGTTACCAGGGGTGGGGTAGACTTATCTGAAATAAATCCAAGCAACATGATGTCTAAAAAAATTGATAATTTATTTTTTGTAGGCGAAATCCTTGATATAGATAGCCTTACTGGAGGGTACAATCTTCAAATCTACTTTTCTACAGCTTATGCTTGCTCACAATATATAAGGGAGAAAATATGACATATATAATAGCGATAGACGGGCCAAGTGGTTCTGGAAAATCAACTGTTTCTGAAATTTTGGCTAAAAAATTAGGAATAGAATACTTAAATACAGGCCTAATGTATAGGGCTGTTACTAAGTTTTTCTTAGATAAGGGTATGGATGAAAAAACTGATGATCAGATTTTAATAAGGTTAATTGATGAAATAGAGATCGATTTTAAGGATGAAAAATTATATCTTTTAGGAAGTGACGTCACTAAAGCCCTAAGAAATGATCAAATTACAGCTAATGTCTCTTGGGTTTCAGCCAAATCCTATGTTAGGGAGAAGATGGTAGACCTTCAAAGACAAATAGCTAAAAATACATCTTTCATCCTAGATGGTAGGGATATAGGAAGTGTAGTATTTCCAAATGCTAAATATAAATTTTACTTAACTGCTTCTGCCCTAACGAGGGCTAAAAGAAGATTTGATCAGGGTGAATCAGAACTAAGTGTAGAAGAGATTGAAAAGGCAATTATAAAGAGGGATGACTATGATTCCCATAGAGATATTTCTCCATTAAAGCTAGCAGAAGGGGCAATATTAATTGATAACTCAGAACTTAATATTGACCAAACAATTGAATTGATACTTTCGTATGTGGAGAAAACTGATGTTTTATAATTTTTTGGTTATACTTGTAAGGATTTTACTTTTTCCTTTTTATAGGATCCACGTTCATGGTAAGGAATTTATACCAAAGGATGCAAATTTTATAGCATGTGCAAATCACTGGTCTAATCTTGACCCTTTTTTCCTTGCTATATCCTTACCTATAAGATTTTATTTTATGGCAAAAAAAGAACTTTTTGAAATCCCTGTCCTTAGAACTTTATTAAAAAAAGCAGGAATGTTTCCAGTAGATAGACAAGGAAATGACCTCAAGGCCTTAAGACATGCTATAAACCTAATTAAGGAAGACCATACCCTAGGAATTTTCCCTGAGGGAACCAGAGTCAAAACCATTGATAGGGAAAATATGAAAGAGGGAGTAGGATTCATAGCTTTGAAAGCTAAGGCTGATATATTGCCAATTGAAATTGTAACAAATTATAAGCTGTTCTCAAGGGTAGATATTTATGTTAAGGAACCAATGAGGATAGAAAAATATTCAAACCTAAAAAATAAAGAAGCGATGAAAAAAATTTCTAACCATATTTTCATAAATTTATATGAACATAGTAAAGAATTGAAAGAGAGTAGATAATGGAAATTATTATTGCAGATAATTCTGGCTTTTGCTTTGGGGTCAAAAGAAGTGTTGACCTTGCCGAAAAAGCTTTAGAATCAAAAAAAGATAAATATACTTTAGGTCCTTTAATCCATAATCCACAATTAGTGGCAGAATTTGAGAAAAAAGGACTAAAAGTTATTGATCACGAAGAGGCTCTTCAAATCAAAGATTCCTTAATAGTCATAAGAGCCCATGGAGAAGACAAAAGCTTTAAAGATAAGCTTATTGCTAATGGCAACGAACTTTACGATGCAACTTGTCCTGTTTTAAACAGTATATATAAGAAGATTTCTGATAAAGAAAAGGAAGGCTATCAGGTAATAATTGTTGGAGATAAGAAGCATCCAGAAATAATTGCTATGGAATCTTTTATAAACAATGGTATAGTAGTATCAGATGAGACTGAAACAAAAAATATTAAGAATTATGAGAAGCTATATGTAGTTAGCCAGACTACAAATAGGTTTGAATTTTTTGTAAATATTGCTAACAAGTTAGAAGAAAATAATGATAGTGTAGTAATAGAAAACACAATATGCAATGCTACAAAATTAAGGCAAGAGTCTGCTAAAAAATTAGCGGCTTATGTAGATTGTATGATTGTAGTTGGTGGTTTTAATAGTTCTAACACAAACAAGCTATATCAAGTAGCTAGTTTGTATTGTAAAAATGTTTTAAGGATTGAAACTGTTAAAGATCTACCTTTGCAAAAGCTCTCTAAATTTAAAAAATTAGGAATAATCGCAGGTGCATCTACGCCTGATTCGATTATTAAGGAGGTAGTAAGTAGTATGGATGAATTCACAAAAGAAGAATTTATGAACAGTCTAGAGGATAGTTTAAAGAAGATTTACCCTAAAGAGGTGATCACAGGTACAGTAATCAATGTTAAAGATGATGAGGTATTTGTAGATATCCAATATCGTGCAGATGGTATTGTTAAACTAGACGAAATGACTGAAGAGGAACAAAAAGATCCTAAAAACAGCTTTGAAGTTGGTGATGATATAGACGTATTCGTTATCAAACTTGATGATGGTGAAGGTAATGTTAGCCTATCTACTAGAAGAGTAGAAGGTATGAAAGCATGGAAAGAACTTTCTGAAAAGTTTGAAAATGACGAATTAGTACATGGTAAAGTTGTTGGCTTTAACAAGGGCGGCCTTACTGTTGAAGTTAATGGTGTAAATGGTTTCGTACCTGCTAGCCAAATAGCAACTTACTTTGTAAAAAATCTTAAGAAATTTGTTGGTGAAGAATGGGATCTAAAGATCATCAGTATCGATGAAAGAAAAAATAGACTTGTTCTATCTAGAAAAGATGTACTTGAAGCAGAACTTGATGACCTTTGGGAAGATTTAGAAGAAGGCCAAGTCGTTACTGGAAAGGTAGCAAGATTAACTGACTTTGGTGCATTCGTAGAAGTTAACGGACTTGACGGATTACTTCATGTTTCAGATATCGCTTGGACAAGAGTTGAACACCCATCAGATGTACTAAATGTTGATGATGAAATCGAAGTTAAAATCCTAAAACTAAATAAAGAAAAAAACAGAATATCTTTAGGTCGCAAACAACTTCTAGACAAACCATTTGAAAGTTTTGTAAATAGCCACAAAGTTGGTGATGTAGTTGAAGGAAAAGTAGTAAACCTACTTGACTTTGGTGCATTTGTAGAAGTAGCTGATGGTGTAGAAGGCCTAGTTCATGTTTCAGAAATTTCTTGGGATCACGTTGAAAAACCATCTGATGAGCTTACAGTTGGTGACACAATCGAAGTAAAGATAATCTCAATAGATACTGAAGATGAAAAAGTCGGTCTTAGCATTAAAGCTTTAAAAGAAGCTCCAGAAAGACCAGAAAGAAAACCAAGAAGACAAGCTAGAACTAACGATAGACCAAGAAGAAAAGTAGAAAAAGATAATTCTTCTTCATCATTTGGTGATGATGACCTAAATAACAACCTTGGAGATATGCTTGCACAAGCTCTATCAGCACAAGGTTCAGAAGATTTACTTGGATCTATTGAAGAAGACGCTGAGTAAGATTAATAAAAATGGAGATGATTTTTATCATCTCTTTTTTTACTTAAAGGAGGAACATGTCTGACAAATTAGATAAATACAAAGATTTCTTTAGAGGAAAGACCTACAATATAACAACCTTTGGCTGCCAAATGAATGAGCATGATTCTGAAAGAATATCCTATATCCTAGAAGATTTGGGTTATAGATATGAAGAGGATAGGAATAAGGCAGATTTTATCTTATTCAATACATGCTTAGTAAGAGAAAATGCAGAGCTAAAGCTATATGGTCAAGTTTCATCATTAAAGAAACTGAAAAAAGAAAATCCCGAAAAAATAATTGCTGTATCAGGATGTATGATGCAAACTGAAGTAGCTAGAAATGTTATAATTGATAAACATAAGGAAGTAGATATCATCTTTGGTACTAAAAACATCAACTCCCTTAAGGATTTAATCTTTAGATATCTTGAAACAAATGAAAGAGTCGTCGATATATCAACAGATAATGTAAAAGATGATTTTGTAAAATATAACACCCCAAATGATTTTCAAGCCTATGTAAATATAATGACCGGTTGTGATAATTTCTGTTCCTATTGCATAGTTCCTGAATCAAGAGGTAGGGAAGAATCAAGACGCCCTTCATCAATTATAGAAGAGGTAGAATATTTGGTTAACAATGGCTATAAAGAAATAACCTTACTTGGTCAAAATGTTAATTCTTATGGCAACAAAGCCGATTTCAAACACACATTCCCAGAGCTTTTAGAAAAAGTAGCTCAAATACCAAATCTAAAAAGACTTAGGTTTACAACAAGTCATCCAAAAGATTTATCCGATGAACTTGTAGAAGTAATTAAAAGAAACGACAATATATGTAAGTATTTTCATTTACCACTTCAATCTGGTTCATCAAAAATTCTAAAAGACATGAATCGTCATTATGATCAGGCAAAGTATCTTGAAAGAGTTAGAAAACTTAAAGAAGAAATACCAGAAATCGCAATTTCAACAGATATAATAGTAGGTTATCCTACAGAAACAGAAGAAGATTTTAAAGAAACACTTAAGGTATGTGATATAGTAGGTTACGACACAGCCTTTACTTTCAAATATTCACCTAGGCCAAAGACAAGGGCTGCAAAACTTACTCCATTAGATGATGATGTAATCCAAGATAGATTTGATAGGCTTTTAGATGTCTTATATCCACATTTTTATGAAAAGAATAAGACTTATATAGGTAAAACTGTAGAGGTATTATTAGAATCAGAAAGTAAAAATAATCCTGAAGTTCTTACAGGTAGAACTGATGATTTCAAGTTAGTTCATGTGAAAGCCGATAAGAGTTTAATTGGAGAATTTGTAAAAGTAAAAATAAACGACAATACATCCTTTACAATATCAGGAGACTTAGTTGAATAGCCCAGCCTTAGCTGGGCTTAAGTCCTTTTCCAGATATATATAAATGATATTAGTTATTTAAAAAGCTTTTTTTATAAAAGAATTTAAGGTACAATATGTTAATGTCAGGAAAGGAGGTTTTATGAAAGATGTTTCTGTAAAAGCTAAGGCTAAATTGGGGAAACTTTTAGATGATTATTTGCTAGAAAGAACTATAAATGAGAATGATTTTGATAGAAAAATCTCATATTTAAAGAAAAATTATGAATTTCTATCAGCTGATGATGATAAACTAATTGTTGAAGAAAAATTAAATAATTATTTTTTCAAGCAAGTAAGGTCAATTGACTTCTTTTTAAGAGGCTTAGATAAAAAATTTTATGAATTATATTTCTCAATTTACAAAATTTATTTGATACAAGAAATAATTACAAGTATATTAAATGATTCTTTATCAGATAACTATAAATACTTCGTAAACAGCCCGTTTTTTGAAGGAATGGAGCTATCAGCTAGTTTTTCTTTACATGATTTTGTTGAATCTATTAAAGATAAACATATAAAAAGGGTCTTGGAGCCGTTTTTAAATGAAAATATGGATCAAGACCAATTGATATTTTTATCTTCTAATGCTCTTATAAAATTGTATTATAGAGACTTACTAAAAATGAGCGAAAAGTTCCCTAGCAATGATTATAAGTACATCAACAGATATATAGCTGAAGAAATCAACTTGTTGAATTTTGAAATGCTTTACAGGTTAAAATCTTTTTTTGAAATAAATAATAACGAAGTTTTTAACTATCTTATAGAGGGTGGATATCTGTTTAATGCAGACAGACTTAGAGAGATATCTAATCTCAATAAGGACGAATTTATAGAGTATTTTTCTGATAGTAGGTATAAAAATATTTTTGAGAATGAAGATTTGGTTTATAAAAGAATACAAGATAGAAGATGGAAGAATTCTAGAGATGAAATAATCAGTGAGAATTGTGACATCCTTTATGTTATTTCTGCAATAAATCTTTTATACTTGGATATTAAAAATATTATTTCCATACTAGAGATGGATGGACGATATGATTACAATCAGAAAAGAGAATTGTTAATAGGAAGGTAGATATGGCAGTAGAAAAAATGAACCTAGTTAATATTACATCCAGACTAGAAAATCTTACCGATTTATTAAAGGATGTAATAAATATAGGTCAAATCGAACCAATTGATGCTTTTGGTCAAGTGGCTAGTAGAGCTTTCTCTGTCAAGGCTAGTAGCGAAAATGTCGAACTGACTGAGGATATGAATAGTATTACAAGCTTTCAAGGTCTTAGCAAAGAAGAACTTGAAAAACTTGATTATCTAAAGAAATTCTTTGATATTAAAGATGATGAAAAAATCGGTAAAATAACTAAAGTTATTGAGAAAGATGAACTTGACAGACTATATACTAGACTTGAGCCGATGATTAAAAGACGAGAAAGCCTTGTTGAAGAAAAAGAAAAATTATTAACTTATAAAAATAATTTGGAGATTCTAAATAGGGCAGATGTTGATATTGATAAGATTAAGCACTTAAACTATTTCGATTTTAGATATGGCGAGGTGACAAAAGATGGTAGATTTATTCTAAAAAATAACTACGAAAATATACCATCACTAATCATCCACTTAAACGATGAAGATACTAAAAGTGCTGATGCGATTAACACTTTGATTGAGCTAGACAATAAAACTAGTGAAAGAAGAAGAAGTGTTGATGCTATAATTGAAAATGAAAAAGCTGAAAGCTTAAAAGTTGCTAATAAGATTGATCAAACCTATCTTGAAAAAATTACAAGAGAAGTTGCGGAGTTAAATAAAAACAACGATGAAGAAATAAGCAAAGAAGCTAGTGAAATTAAAAAATCTTTTTCTGACAAGAAATCTAGCATTGAAAGCCTATACAAGGATGAGGTTGACATGCTCGTAGATGAAGCATTCGAAAAAATAATCAAGGAGGATGGCAATGACAGATAAAATAAAAAACTCTAAAGAAAATTATCTATTAGTCTATCCAAAACAGGTTAGTGAAGATATAGGTAGGGCAGTAAATACAATGGGCTTTATCGATATGGAACTTCCTGATGAGAATCTTGATACAATAAATGCTAAGTTAAGTAGTATAGGAAAGGAATTAGATAATCTAGAAAAAGATATCAAAGATTTTAAGGATAATAACGAAGAAACTTTCGAATCTTTACCAAGTACTGTTGAATACTATGAAAAAAGCGAAAATATCATTAGTAAGATGGCCAAGGGTGAAAAATATTTATACTTAACTGGTTGGGTTCCAAATTCTAAGGTAAAAGAATTTGAATCTTTATCCAAAAAATACGACAAAACAAACGTAGAAGTAAAAAAAAAATATAATCAAGAGCCACCAACAAAGTTAAGAAATAACAAGCTCTTTAGACCCTTCGAATTCCTAGTAAATATGTATGGAGCACCTAATTATAACGAAATTGACCCAACTCCATTTTTCGCAGTAACTTATATGCTCCTCTATGGAATGATGTTTGGTGATTTAGGACAAGGTTTAGTTTTTATTCTTCTAAGCTTTTTTGTAGATAAGATTAATAAAACCTTCGGATCACTAATAAGAAGAATTGGATTTTCTGCTTGTTTCTTTGGTTTGATGTATGGATCATTTTTTGGAATAGAGACATTGATTCCTACATTATTGATTAAACCATTTGATAATATCATGAAAGTCCTTATAGCATCAGTAGCCTTTGGTATAATGCTACTTGTAATTGCATATTGTCTAGGTATTTATAACAAATTAGTAAAACAAAAAAATATCGAAGAAGGAATCTTTGGTAAGGAAGGCCTTGCAGGACTCTTGATGATGATTTCATTTGTTTTATTAATACTTAACATTGTAAATGTAAATCCACTTCCAATGCCTTTTGCTCTTTGTCTGTTGATTCTATCAATAATAATGATAGTATTTTCTAAACCAATATCAGCTAAAATTGAAAAAAGAGATGAGGTCTTTGAATCAAGTGCCTCAGATTATTATGTTGAAAGTTCATTTTCAATAATAGAAGCCTTGCTTTCAGTATTTTCAAATCTTGTTTCATTTACTAGGGTTGGAGCCTTTGCTATCAACCACGTTGGTCTATACATGGCCTTTGAAGTTATGAGCAAACTTGTTGGTGGCGGGATTTTTGGAATAATAATATTAATATTTGGTAATGTTTTAATCATTGGCCTTGAAGGAATGATTGTCTTTATCCAAGGTCTAAGACTAGAATTTTATGAAATGTTTAGTAAGTATTATCAAGGAAACGGTCGTAAATTTAGACCAATTAAGGAAAACTAATTTAAAAGGAGAAGAATATGATTAAATATACAGCATTACTTGCACTAGCAGTTGTCATTATGACAATTTATTCAGGTTTATACCTACTAAAAAATAACGAAGATAGCTCAAAAGCAAAAATAAAAAAAGCATTAAAGATAAATTTATTTACCTTTGTACCACTAATGTTGATGATTATGGTATTAATTCTTCCATCAACATCAAAAGCAGCAGGAGAAGCTGCAGCTGCAACAGCTACAGCAAGCGATGGACTTAAATATATAGGTGCAGCCCTTTCAACAGGTCTTGCTACAATCGGTACTGGTTATGCAGTTGGTACAGTAGGATCTGCAGCACTTGGCGCAATTTCTGAAGACCAATCAATACTTGGTAGAACAATCATCTTTGTTGGTCTTGCTGAAGGTATTGCAATCTTTGGTGTAATTATTTCAATCCTAATCCTATACGCATAAAATGAAAGCAAAGATTCTAACTGATTCAAACAACTTGCTTACAATGTTTCGTCTTGGAGCTATTGAAGCAAGCTTGGTTGATGAGAATAATTTTGAAGAGGAATTTAGGAATTCATACAAGGATGAGAATCTTGCTATATTGATAATTACAAGATCAGTTTATAATAAAAATAATAATAGGATTGATAATTATAGAAGAGATTACACAATGCCTTTAATTGTAATTATTGATGGCTGAAAGGATTGATTATGCTAGACTTAGAAGCAAAACTATCAAGTTTTAGAAAGATGGTTTGGGATGAAGAAAAGATAAAAACGGATGAGGAATTATTCCTATCAACCGAAAAGAATTCATCCTATATCGATAATAAGAATAAACAAAGAAGTCAAGAATTTGAAGAAAAACTTAAAGATCGTAAAAACTTTCTAAAAATAAGAAAAAACGAAGAAATATCAAAAATTAAGCAAGAAGAAAAAAATAACTTTTTTGCTTACAAGGAAGAATTGCTTGATGATTTTTATAATAGATTAATTAGTAAACTAAGGGCATATAAACAAACAGATGCTTATAAAAAATCTTTATCTACTGAAATAAAAATGGTTATGAAAGAACTTTCTTTATCAGAAGATGAGATTGTAGTATGTGTGTTAGAAGATGACTTAGCTTTAATAGATTTTAAAAATAAGCAAGCGATGGATAACACTTATATAGGTGGCTTTATACTAAAAGATATCAATAATGAATTCAGATATAATTTTAGCTATAAAGAAAGAATTAGAGATAAAAAATATGAATTTGGTAAAAAATTATACCAAGTTCTTGAAAGTGAGCGTTTTAATGAATCCAATAATTAAAACAATTAATGGACCTGTTGTTTATGCTCAAAACGCAAGAAGACTTAAAATTAGAGAGATGGTTTCAGTTGGTAATTTAAAACTAATTGGGGAAGTTATTTCTGTCGAAGGTGACCTTGCAACTATTCAGGTATACGAGGATACATCAGGTCTAAAAGTAGGAGAGGATATCATCTCTACATCAATGCCTTTATCAGTAAGACTAGGTCCTGGTCTATTAGGAAATATGTTTGATGGTATAGAAAGACCTCTTAAAGATATAATGGATAAACACGGAGCCTTTATACCATCCGGTATTGGTTTTGACAACCTTGATCTTGAAAAAGAATGGGATGTTAAAATTAAATTTAAAAAAGGTGACAAGATTAAAAAAGCAGATATTTACGCCACTATAAAAGAGACAGAAGTAATAGAGCATAGACTAATGTCTAGCTTTACTGGTGTAATAGTTGAAGCTAAGGAAGATGGTAAATATAAGCTTGAAGATACCATACTAAAGGTAGAAAATGATGAAGGTGTTTTTGACCTTAAACTTTACCAATATTGGCCTGTAAGAAATCCTAGGCCAGTTAAAAAAGCCTTAACCTTACAAAATATTTTAGTTACTGGCCAAAGGGTATTAGATGTATTTTTCCCAATAGCAAAGGGAGGTACAGTTGCAATTCCTGGAGGATTTGGTACAGGTAAGACAATGCTTCAACACCAGCTTGCCCAATATTCTGATGTTGATATCATAGTATATATTGGTTGTGGTGAAAGAGGGAATGAGATGACTCAGGTACTTGAGGAATTCCCAGACCTGATCGACCCAAATACAGGTAAGGACCTTATGCAAAGGACAATCCTGATTGCTAACACTTCAAACATGCCAGTTGCTGCAAGAGAGGCAAGTATATATACAGGTATAACTATCGCAGAATACTATAAGGATATGGGCTATGATGTGGCTCTAATGGCAGATTCTACTTCTAGATGGGCAGAGGCATTAAGGGAAATTTCCGCAAGGCTAGAAGAGATACCTGCAGAAGAGGGCTATCCTGCCTATCTTGCATCAAGACTTTCCAAATTTTATGAAAGAGCTGGATATTTCGAAAACCTAAATGGAACAAAAGGTTCAGTAACCTTAATAGGGGCTGTATCTCCATCGGGTGGAGACTTTTCAGAACCAGTAACTGAAGCAACCAGACGTTCTGTAAATGTGTTTTTAGGTCTTGATAGGAAACTTGCTTATTCAAGACATTACCCAGCTATAAACTGGCTAACTTCATATACTAACTACTTAGAAAAGATGCAAGACTACTACAAAGAGCATTACAATTCTGATATTATCGCTATAAGAAATAAACTTATGAATGTATTGATTTCTGAAGAAGAAGTTAAATCAATAATGATGTTAGTTGGATCAGATGCCTTATCAGATGAACAAAAAAATACCCTAGATGTGGCTGCCCTAATTAGAAATGGTTTCCTACAACAAAATGCTTATAACGCTATAGATAAGTATGTGCCTGTGGATAAGCAAATTATGATGCTTGATATAATAGATAAATACAATAATCTAAGTAACAAAGCTCTTAAAGATGGCATTTCATATAAACAGATTTATGATTCTGACTTATTAAATGAAATAAGCCAGATGAAATACAATGTTGAAAATGATAAATTAGAAAAGCTTAACCAGCTAGGCTCTAAAATTGAGAATTATTTTGCTAATTTGAGGGGGTAAGCTGTTGAGAAAAGAATATACAAAAATCAAAAAAATAGAATCTTCTATCATAGAAATTGAAAAAGTAAGTGATATAGCCTACAACGCCCTAGTTTCTGTTCATGCAGCAGGAATGGAGTTTGTAGGATCAGTTGTAATGGTTGATGATGATACTGTAACAATTGAGGTTTATGCAAATACAGATAATTTCTCTGTAGAAGATATTGTTGTTAGTTTCTACGAAAAACCATTAGAATTACCTCTCAATGAGAGTATTCTAGGTAGGACTTTTAATGGTATAGGTCAACCTATTGACAATGGTGGAGACATTTATTCAGAAGAAACTTATCCTGTCGAAGGTCTTGCACTAAATCCAGTTGCAAGGGAATATCCAAGAGACTTCATACAAACAGGAATTTCTGCTATTGATACCTTGACCACCCTAATCCGTGGCCAAAAATTGCCGATTTTTTCAGGATCAGGTCTACCACATAACGAAATTGCAGCTCAAATTATTAGACAAGCTAAACTAAAAACTGATGAAGACTTTGCCTTTGTCTTTGCTGCTATGGGTATTAAAAAAGATGAGGCAATGTTCTTTGAAGATGCTTTTTCTAAAGCTGGAGTAAAGGACAAGCTAGTAATGTATCAAAACTTAGCCGATTCACCAATAATGGAAAGACTTCTTGCTCCAAAATGTGCCCTTACAGCTGCTGAATACCTTGCCTACGAGAAAGGCTACCACGTGCTTGTAATCATAACCGATATGACAAGTTATTGTGAGGCCCTACGTGAAGTATCTTCTATAAGAGGAGAGATACCTTCAAGAAAGGGCTATCCAGGTTACCTTTATTCAAATCTAGCTAGTCTTTATGAAAGGGCAGGTATGATTGAGGGAGTGAAAGGTTCTGTAACCCTTATTCCAATCCTAACCATGCCTAATGATGATATCACTCACCCAGTTCCAGACTTGACTGGTTATATTACAGAAGGACAAATAGTAATAGATAGGAACCTTTCAAGTAAGGGAGTCTACCCACCAATAAATGTCTTGCCTTCTTTATCAAGACTTATGAAAGATGGCATTGGTGAGGGCTATACAAGAAGTGATCATGAAGATGTAATGAACCAATTATATGAATCATATTCCAAGGTCATAGATGTTAGAAACATTGCACAAATTGTCGGTGAGGATGATTTGTCAGAAGTTGATAAGAAATACCTAGAATTCGGTGATGTATTTGAAAGCAAATTTCTATCACAAGATCAAAGTGAAAATAGAGAACTTGAAGAAAGTTTAGATTTAGCTTGGGATATATTAAAAATATTACCAAGAAACGAACTTCACAGGGTATCTGAGAAAAATCTTGATAAATTTATAGGTAAGACTGATGAACAATGAGCAAATAGCAAGTAAAGCCAATCTAATAAAAGCTAAGGAAGAACTAAAGCTATTAGATGTTGGTCTTGATATTCTAGATAAAAAAAGAAAAGCCTTAATGAATGCTCATGAGAGTAAAATTAAGGATAGGGATGCTTTAAATAAAAAAGTAAACCAAACAATGAATGAAGTAAGTCATAATTTCAATAAAGCTATGACAAGTATAGGCCAGGCTAAGCTAGAAAATTTAGCCGGTCTTATACCGATTGATAATTCAATAGAAACAAAGAATACAAAATTCATGCAGACTGACATAGCAGAAATAAGATTTACTCCTAAGAAATTATCTTTATCTTATTCATTTTATCAGACAAATTCTCTATTTGATGAAGCTTTAATAGCTTTTAATAAATTAAAAGCAGATATTTTTAAATTAGCAGAGCTTGATAGTACGATAAATAACTTGGAAATAGAAATAAGAAAATCAAATAAAAAAGTTAATTCTTTGGAAAAAATACAGATACCACAAAAGTCAGAACTTATCAAAAGTATTTCTCAAAGTATTGAAGAAAAAGAAAGAGAAGAATTCTCTAAAACAAAAATTGTTAAAAGAAATAAAGAAAAAAAGTCATCGTAAAATATTACGATGGCTTTTTACTTTATTATTTTCTTTTAGATGGTCTAACCATTGTAACTTCAAGAGGTGAAACTCGATTATTATCAACAATACCATCATCATACTGGGTCTTTTGCATAGATGATGAAAGCGCCAGTCCCACACAAGATAAGATAATTAACTGGAAGGTACCTCCATTTGAAAAGAATGGAAGAGGTATACCCGTAACAGGCATAAGTCCTATAGTCATTCCGATATTTTCAAAAACGTGTATGAAGATTAATCCAGCAATTCCTGTTACAAGTAGGCTTATAAAAGTATTATTTGAAGTTTTTGCAATTAATACAAGTCTAAGTATTAAGATTGTAAAAAGGACTAGCATGATAATTGCTCCAACAAAACCAAGTTCTTCAGCTAAGACTGAAAAAATAAAGTCTGTTTCTTTCTCGGGTATATAACCATATTGAGATTGGCTTCCGTTAAGGTATCCTCTTCCACCAATCATACCAGATCCTATAGCTATCATACCTTGTTGTTGCTGCCAGTTCGATCCTGATGTATCTCTATTAGGATTTAGGAAGTTTTCAATCCTATCAGCCCTAAAGCCACTCAGATTTGTAAGAAGTATTATTCCTACCACAAGACCAATAGCAAGTAAAATTCCAATCCATTTCCAAGAGATTCCTACTATAAATATCATTGCAGCTATAAAAAACAAATATACCATGGATGTTCCAAAATCTGGCTGCAAAAGTATAAGGAATATTGGAAAGCCGGCAAATAAGATAGTCAAAACTAGAGTCTTTATAGAGTTTATCGAATATTTATATTTATCTAGAAAGGCTGCTAGGCAAAATATCAGAATAACTTTAGCTATTTCAGCTGGCTGGAAGGAAAAAGATCCAATATATATCCAGCTTCTAGCTCCCCATTCATCAAGACCTCTACCTAAAAATAGCGTTGATATTAGCATTATAATCATTCCAGCATACATAATCATATAGGGCTTCTTAATAACATCTAAATCAATTGTACAAAGTGCACCTATAATCAAAAATCCCAATATTGTAGCAAAAATCTGAGTTTTTATTGCGCTCAGATTGCCGCCATAAGCTGAGTACAAAACTACTAATCCGTAGACAGAAAGACAAATCGTTACCAATAGTAAAATTATATCAAAGTCTTTAAAATTTTTCTTTTTTAAATTAAACATATTATCACTCCAATTCTTATTTATTATATAGCAGATGATGAACAAAAACAATTCTTAGCAGGCAAAAATAAGTAAAGTATAATAATTGGGAAAGTTGGTGATATTATTTTATCTAAAAATAACATAAAAAAAGTATTAGATCTTCTAGATATAATGTATCCAGATGTGGATCATTCGATGCTTGACTTTACAACACCCTTTGAGCTTTTGGTGGCAACGATACTTTCTGCCCAAGCAACAGACGTTAGTGTAAATAAAGTGACAAAGGAAATGTTTAAAGAGGCAAATACACCAGAAGATTTTGCAAACATGGATATAAAGAAACTAGAAAATTATATTAGATCTATTGGTATATACAGAAATAAAGCGAAAAATATACAAGCTGCAAGCAAAATTCTTATTAATGATTATAATTCAATAGTACCAAAAGATAAAAAAGAATTACAAAAACTACCTGGAGTAGGTAGAAAGACAGCTAATGTTGTTGTATCAAATGCTTATGGAATTCCAGCTATTGCAGTAGATACACATGTATTTAGGGTTTCTAATAGGATTGGTCTTGCTAATGCTAATAATGTTGATAAGACAGAAGACCAATTAGAAAAAAATATAGATCAGTCAAGATGGACAAAAACTCACCATCAAATAATTACTCATGGTAGGGCCTTATGCAAGGCTAGAAATCCACTATGTGAAGAATGCCAATTAAATAAATTATGCGAATATTACAGGAGGCAAAATGATTAAATTATTTGCTTTCGATATAGATGGAACCTTGCTAGATTCCTCTATTAAAATGCCAGATAATAATATAAAAGCCCTTAGAAAATTAAATGATTCAGGTATCAAGACAATTTTTGCTAGTGGAAGAGTCTTATCATCTATAAGATATTATCAAAAGATAATAGGTTATGATAATCCAATTGTTGCTACAAATGGCTCTATGATTGCTCTTGCATCTAATGATATTTATAAAACATATTATATTGATGACGATATTTTAAAAGAATTATTCGAATTTTGTAAAGAACTAAAACTTGAATTTCATTTTTATGATGAAGAAAATTATTATACAAATAGGGTAAATTTGGATAGAATCAAACATCTTAAAATTGATAATAATTATGGAATGAATTACCAAGTGGATTTGATAATAAAAGAAGACCCAGTTTCTTATCTATTATCTCAAGGTAAGTCTGCTAATAAATTTCAAATTTCAGGTATAGATAAAAATAAACTTAGTAAAGAAGAAATCGTTTCAAAGGTGAATGAGAAGTTTGCTGATAAACTTTATATAACATCTTCCGGTTCAAACCTTATTGAACTATCAAATAAAAATTCTAGCAAATGGAATTCAATAAGTGAGATTTGTGAGATTTTGGGTATAAGTATAGAAGAGGTAGCTGCTATAGGTGATTCATACAACGATATTCCTATGGTGAAAAATGCTAAGCTTGGTTTTGCTATGGGCAATGCCAATGAAACTCTAAAAAAATATGCTGATATAATTGTAGGAGATAATGACTCCTCAGGAATTGTAGAGGCTTGTGATTATGTTCTGAGGTTAAATAAAAATGTATAATGTCGTTTTATTAATGCCAGAGCATCCTGGTAATGTTGGTAACATAGCAAGAACTTGTGTCTTAACAGAGTCACGATTGCATTTAGTAAGGCCATTCAAATTCAACTTATCAGATAAATACCTTAAAAAGGCTGGTATAGATTATTGGGATAAGGTAGATTTAGTTATTCATGACAGTTTGGAAGAATTTTTATCCTATCTTGATGGAAAAAACTTTTATTTAGTTGAAACACCAAGTAAGCAAAAATATACCGATATAAATTTTAAGGATGGTGATTTTTTGATATTTGGAAGGGAAAAGGAAGGGATTGATTCTAACTTACTTGAGAGATATCAGGACAAAATCATAACTATACCGATGACAAAAAAGCTTAATAGATCGCTTAATCTTGCTAATTCAGTTTCAATAGTGGTCTATGAAGCCTTAAGACAAGTAGATTTTAATTTTTAAAGGAGATATATGTACGATTTAATAATAATAGGTGGAGGTCCAGCTGGACTTACTGCTGGTCTTTATGCAGGTAGAAGTATTCTAAAGACACTAATAATTGAAAAAGATATAGCTGGCGGCCAAATTTCTGGAACAGCTTTTGTAGAAAATTATCCAGGATCAATTGAAGATCCAACAGGAATGGCTCTATCAGAAAGAATGGAAGAACAAGCAAAGGAATATGCTGAGATTGTCTTTGAAAATGTTAAAGAAGTTGAGCTTGAAGGTAAAATAAAAAAAGTAACAACTGATTCTAACACCTATGAGGCAAAGACTATTATAATTTCAACTGGTGCAAGACATAGACACCTTGGTGTGCCTGGTGAAGAAGAGTTTGCAAATAGGGGAGTGTCATATTGCGCTACTTGTGATGGACCATTTTACCAAGGTCTTGATATATACGTTATAGGCGGGGGAGATAGTGCCCTAGAAGAGGCAAATTTCCTAACAAAATATGGTAAATCTGTAACAATTGTGCATAGAAGAGATGAATTTAGAGCTAGCGGTGTAGTAATAGAAAATGTTAAGAAAAATCCTAAAATTAAATTTGAATTAAATTCTGTACTAAAGGAAATCCGTGGTTCTAAGGAAGTCGAAGAATTAGTTTTAGAAAATGTTAAAACAAATGAAGAAAAAATCATAAAAGGTGATAATAATTCACCAATTGGGGTATTTATATTTGTAGGTAATGTAGCTTCAACAGAAATATTTGAAGGTAAACTTAATATGGAAAAGGGCTATATTATAACAGATGAAGACATGAAAACCAATATAGAAGGTGTCTTTGCAGTAGGCGATACAAGAAAGAAATCAGTTAGACAGGCAGTGACTGCTGCAAGCGACGGATGTATAGCTGCTGTAATGGCAAATAGATATATTGAAAGCAAAAGCTGGTAAATAATATTGACAAGCAAATAACAAGTCAGTATATTTAATATGTAGAAAGAATTTAGGAGGAAATAATGACAACAAGAGTAGCAATTAACGGATTTGGTAGAATAGGACGTCTTACCTTAAGAAGAATCGCAGAAGTAGAAGACAACATCGAAGTTGTAGCAATCAATGACCTTATTGATAAAGCAGGTCTACTATATGCTTTCAAATATGATACTGCGCAAGGCAGATTCAATGGAGAAGCTGAATTAACAGACGAAGGCTTCAAAATCAATGGTAAAGACATCAAAGTTTTTGCAGAAAGAAATCCTGAAGATCTTCCTTGGGGAGAATTAAACGTAGATATCGTACTTGAATGTACAGGATTCTTTACAGAAAAAGAAAAAGCAGAAGCTCACCTTAAAGCCGGAGCTAAGAAAGTTCTTATTTCAGCACCTGGTAAAGGTGATATGAAAACTATCGTTTTTGGTGTAAACCACGACATACTTGATGGATCAGAAACAGTAGTTTCAGGCGCAAGCTGTACAACAAACTGCCTTGCACCAATGGTAAATGTATTAGCTAAAGAATTTGGCTTTGTTTCTGGACAAATGTCAACAATCCACGCATATACAGCAACTCAAGCTATCCAAGATACACCAGCTTCTAAAAAAGACCTTAGAGGCGGAAGAGCAGCAGCTCAAAACACAATTCCAGCTTCAACAGGTGCAGCAAAAGCTGTAGGTAAAGTACTTCCTGAAGTAGAAGGTAAAATCGATGGTTCAGCTCTAAGAGTTCCAACAATAACAGGATCTATAACAGAACTTTATTCTGTACTTGAAAAGAAAGTAACAGTTGAAGAAGTAAATGCAGCAATGAAAAAATACGAATCCGATGCATTTGCATATACAGAAGATGATATAGTATCAAGTGATATAGTTGGATACCCAGCAGGATCTGTATTTGACTCACAACTTACAAAAATAGTTGAAGGTGCAAATGGCACACAAGTAGTTAAAACAGTTGCTTGGTATGATAACGAAATGGGATACGTATCTAACCTAGTTAGAACACTTGATTATCTAGCAAATCTTTAAGATTATTAAATAGGCGGGATACAATCTCGCCTTTTTTTCGAGGTGAATAATGAATAAAAAAACAGTAAAAGACTTAGATGTAAAGGGAAAAAAAGTTTTAGTAAGAGTAGACTTCAACGTACCTTTATCAAAAGAAGAAAAGGGCAAGATAGCAGATGATGCTAGGATAAAAGCAGCTATGCCAACTATAGACTACCTATCAGAAAATGGTGCAATAGTTATACTCATGAGCCACTTAGGTAGGCCAAAAGGAGAAGCAAACCCTGAATTCGCATTAAAGCCAGTTGCAGATTACTTAGAAAATGTATATGGCAATCAATTTAAATTTTTACCATCTCCAATAGTAGTTGATGAAAAAGTAAAAGAAGAAGTTAACAAACTCGAAGATGGACAAATTGCCTTACTAGAAAACACTAGATATAGAAAAGAAGAAACAAAAAATGGTGAAGATTTTGCAAAAGAATTAGCTTCACTTGCTGATTTATATGTAAATGACGCCTTTGGTACAAGCCACAGAGCACACGCTTCAAATGTTGGAGTTGCAAACATCCTACCATCAGCTGTAGGCCTTCTAATAGAAAAAGAAATTGACATAATGGGCAAGGCTCTAGAAGCACCAGAACATCCATTTGTATCAATCCTTGGTGGAGCTAAAGTATCAGATAAGATTGGTGTTATAGAAAATCTTATAACAAAAGTTGATACAATCCTAATCGGTGGTGGTATGGCTTACACCTTCCTTAAAGCTCAAGGTAAAGAAATAGGAAAATCACTTCTTGAAGAAGATAAGATGAATCTATCTCTAGAATTAATCAAAAAAGCTGAAGCAAATGGCGTAGAAATCCTACTACCAGTTGATGTTGTAATAGCAGATAAGATAGAAGCAGGCGTAGATACAGAAGTTGTTGATATAGATAATATTCCAGCAGATAAAGAAGCCCTAGATATAGGGCCAAAGACAGCTGAACTATTTGCATCAAAAATTAAAGAAGCAAAGACAGTAGTATGGAACGGACCAATGGGAGTATTTGAAATAAAAGAATTCGCAGATGGTACAAACAAAGTTGCCCAAGCTCTAGCTGAATCAGATGCAATAACAATTGTAGGTGGTGGAGACAGTGCTCTAGCTATAGAGATGGCTGGCCTAAAAGATAAGATTACACACGTATCTACTGGTGGTGGAGCAAGCTTAGAATTCCTAGAAGGTAAAGACCTACCAGGTATAACAGCAATAGAAAACAAATAAGGAGTCTTAAATGCGCAAACCAGTTATAGTAGGAAACTGGAAAATGAATATGACAGTTTCTGAAGCAGAAAAGCTACTTGAAGAAATCAAAAATTTAGACCTAGATGAAAATGTAGAAGCTGGAGTTTGTACACCTGCTATAGATTTAGTAATTGCAAAAGAAAAACTTGCAGGTACTAATGTTGCTTTCGGTGCACAAAATATGTACTACGAAGAAAGTGGTGCATATACTGGAGAAATTTCTCCACTAATGCTTACAGATATCGGAGCAAGATATGTAATCTTAGGTCACTCAGAAAGACGTGAATATTTTAAAGAATGTGATTGCCTAATTAACAAAAAGGTTAAATCTGCTCTCGCTCATGACCTAGTACCAATTCTTTGTTGTGGTGAAACTTTAGAAGAAAGAGAAGCAAATGAACACGAAGCAAAAGTTAAATCTCAGATAGAAAAAGATTTAAAAGATGTTTCAGCTGAAGATATAGAAAAAGTAATCATAGCATATGAACCAATCTGGGCAATAGGAACAGGCAAAACTGCATCTAGTGATGATGCTGATGCAATGTGCGGCTATATTAGAAGCCTAATAGCTGATATGTTTGGAAAAGAAGCTTCTGAAAAAGTAAGAATCCAATATGGTGGATCAGTAAAACCAAATAATGTTGTTGAGCTTATGGCTAAAGAAAATATAGACGGAGCCCTAGTAGGCGGAGCAAGCCTAAAAGCAAGCGACTTTGCTGCTTTAGTAAACTTCACAAAATAGTTTAAATTATTTAAAAATATTATAAATAAAAAGGAGATATTTATGAGTTTAATTACAAGTGTATATGCAAGACAAATCCTTGACTCAAGAGGAAACCCAACTGTAGAAGTTGAAGTAGAAACAGAACTAGGCGGCTTCGGTCGTGCAGCAGTACCATCAGGTGCATCTACAGGTGAATGGGAAGCAGTAGAGCTTAGAGATGGAGATAAAGATTATTATCTTGGAAAATCAGTTCTTAAAGCTGTTGAAAATGTAAATGATAAAATAGCTGATGAACTTGTTGGCATCTATGATGTAACAGATCAAATCGGTATTGATAACAGAATGATCGAACTTGATGGAACAGAAAACAAAGGAAACTTCGGAGCTAACGCAATCCTAGGTGTATCACTAGCAGCAGCAAAAGCAGCAGCAGATGAACTAGGTATGCCACTATATAACTACATCGGTGGAACAAACGCTAAACTTCTTCCAACACCAATGATGAACATCCTTAATGGTGGAGAACACGCTGATAACTCAGTAGATATCCAAGAATTCATGATTTTCCCATTAGGAGCTGAAAGCTTTGCACACGCTCTACAAATGGGTACAGAAGTATTCCACAGCCTTAAATCAGTACTTTCAAGCAAAGGCTACAACACAGCTGTAGGTGATGAAGGTGGATTTGCGCCAAACCTAAAATCAAACGAAGAAGCTCTTGAAATCATCTGTGAAGCAATCAAAAAAGCTGGATATGAACCAGGAAAAGACGTTTATATAGCAATGGACTGTGCTTCATCTGAATTCTACAACAAGGAAGATGGTAAATACCACCTTGACGGAGAAGGAACAGTTAAAACAGAAGATGAAATGATCGACTGGTTAGAAGAACTAGTTAACAAATATCCAATTATCTCAATTGAAGATGGTCTAGATGAAAATGACTGGGAAGGTTGGGCAAAACTTACAGAAAGACTTGGCAAGAAAGTACAACTTGTAGGTGATGACCTATTTGTAACAAATACAAGCAAACTTGAAAAAGGTATAGCTGAAGGCGTTGCAAACTCAATCCTAATCAAAGTTAACCAAATCGGTACCCTAACAGAAACACTAAATGCTATAGAAATGGCAAAAGAAGCTGGTTACACAGCAATAGTTTCTCACAGATCTGGTGAAACAGAAGATGTTACAATAGCTGACCTAGTAGTAGCAGTAAATGCTGGTCAAATCAAAACTGGTGCACCTTCTAGAACAGACAGAGTTGCTAAATACAACCAACTTCTAAGAATTGAAGATGAGCTTTGGGAAGATGCAAGATTTAAAGGTCTTGACGCTCTATACAACTTAAAATAATATTTTTAAAAGACTTGCTTATAAAATGAGCAAGTCTTTTTATAATAAATATTGAAAAAATAGCCCATTTGCGGTATTATAAAAAAGTATGAACGGAGGTGTCTATATGTCTAATTTTCTTGCAGTAATAATGATGATTGCATCTGCAATTGTAATAGTTGCAGTAACACTACAAGATCCTAAAACTGACGGACTAGGAGCATTATCTGGTACACAGACTAATGTTTTTGGTAAAAGTGCACATAAATCAAAAAATGAAATGCTTGACAAAGTTGTAATTTTTGGAGGAGTACTTTTATTTTTAGGAAGTATAGTATTTATAGCATTAAACTAAGAGGGGTCAAAGAAATTTGACTCTTTTTTTATTAAATCCTAAGGAGATTTTATGAATATAAAAGAATTAATCCTAAATTTAGTATATGATGAAGACTATATACCAATGACCTTAAAAGAACTTGAAACCTATCTTAAAGCAGATAAGTATACTAAAAAGGGAATAAAGGACATAGTAGACGAGCTAGAAAAAAATGATAAGATTCGTATATCAAATAAAAAAAGGATAATGCCTTTAACTGAAGAAGAAATAAATCTTAAAGGTACAATCTCACTAGCCTCTGGTGGATATGGATTTTTTATATCCGACAATAAAGACTTTGATGATGTATATATTGCAAAAGATAAACTAAGTGGTGCTCATAATAATGATAAGGTAAAAATCAAAATCCTAAGAGATAAGGAAGATGACAAGAATGCTGAAGGCCAGGTTATAGAAATCTTAAAAAGAGCCAATGAGGAAATCATAGGGACCTATCAGGCCAACAAAGGCTTTGGTTTTGTTGTTGCAGATAAGGGATTTTCTGATGATATATATGTAGATCAAAAATATTCCAAGGGTGCAAAAGATAAGGATAAGGTAGTTGTTGAAATTATTTCCTATCCTAAAAATAACAACCCTGAGGGAAGAATTACAGAAATAATCGGCAGCAAAAATGATAAAAATATTGATGTCTTATCAATAATCAGGCAAAATAAAATTCCTACAGAATTTTCAAAGCAAACAAAAAAAGAAATCTTATATATAGCTGATCAAGTTAGTGAAAATGAACTTAAGGATAGAAAAGATTTGTCTGAGCTTTACACAGTCACAATTGACGGTAGGGATTCTAAAGATTTTGACGATGCTATCTCAATAGAAAAATCTGACGATAATTATGACCTATATGTGCATATAGCAGATGTAAGTCATTATGTAAAAGAAGGTACAGCCCTTGATAAAGATGCCTACGATAGAGGAAATTCTACCTACCTTTATAATATTGTAATTCCAATGCTCCCAGAGAAATTATCAAATGGAATTTGCTCACTCAATCCAGGAGAAGTTAGACTAACACTAACAGCAAGGATGACCATAGATCCTAAAGGCAAGGTTTTAGATTACGAATTTTATAAATCATATATTAAGTCTGATAAGAGGCTAGTTTATGATGATGTAAATAACTTCTTAGAAGGTGATGATGGAGTATATGATGATGATCTATTAAAAGAAAAACTAAAGGACTTTAATAAGCTTCACAAAATCTTAAAAAAATCTAGAGATAAAAGAGGTTCCATAGATTTTAATTTTGAAGAAAGTCAAATAGATGTGTCAGATACAGGCAAGGTTTTAAATATAGAAGCCCTAGATAGGGGTCCAGGCAATAAGATGATAGAAGAGTTCATGCTTATAGCAAATGAAACTGTCGCCACACTTTTTGCATACATGGATTTTCCATTTATATACAGGATTCACGAAAAACCTGCTGATGAAAAAATAGAAGCATTTAAAAAGGCCCTTAATGCAATGGGCTATAATATCAGAGGCTCAGAACTTCATCCAAAAGACTTTCAAAACATCCTAAAAGAAGTAGAAGGTAAAAAAGAAGAGCAAATTGTCAATATTTTGATGCTAAGGACCATGAAAAAAGCTAAGTATGCAAACTATAGCGACATACACTTTGGACTATCTACGAGCTTTTACACCCACTTTACAGCCCCTATTAGGAGATACCCTGACCTAATAGTCCACAGACTATTAAAGGCTTATATAGAAAACAAACTTATGGGTAAAAATCAAATATCATTAACAAATAGGTTAGAAGATGCTGCAGACCACCTTTCCATAACAGAAAGAAGAAGTGAGCAAACTGAAAGAGAAGTAGAAGATTTCTATAAATGTAAATACATGAAAAAATATATTGGAGAAATATTTACAGGTAGAATATCTTCAATTACAGAATTCGGTATGTTCATAGAGCTTGAAAATACAGTTGAAGGTCTATTTATGTACAAGTTTTCTGATGATAGATACGAATATATAGAAGATAGCCTAAGAGCTTTTAATGTCGATACTAAAAAATATTACCAAATAGGTCAAGAAGTAAGGGTAATGGTGACTAATGTAGACCTATACAAGAAAGATATAGATTTTTATTTGGAGGAAAGAGATGAAACTTTTAGCCAATAATAAGAAGGCTTACCATGATTATTTTATAGAAGAAAAATACGAAGCAGGACTGGCCCTAATAGGTAGCGAAGTAAAATCCATAAAGGCTGGTAATGTATCAATTAAAGAATCATTTATTTCCGACAAGAAAGGGGAAATGTTCGTATATGGCATGCACGTTACCCCTTATAGCCAAGCAACAGATCAAAATATAGATCCAACACGAACTAGGAAACTACTCCTTCATAAAAAGGAAATAAATAAGCTCATAGGCAAGAAAACCATGACAGGCTATACAATAGTACCCCTTAGAGTTTATGAGCGTGACGGGCTAATTAAGCTTGAAATAGGCCTTGCTAAAGGTAAGAAATTATATGATAAAAGAGATAGCTTGAAGAAGAAAGAAGATAAGAGAAAAATCGAAAGAGCTCTTAAAAATTATTAGTAAGCTTATGAATTATATAAGTATGACTGAAAAAGATTTGGATATAATTACAAGTCTTTATGTTAAATATTATAACGAAAATGAAGATGGATCTTGGACTTATGAAAAAGCCTATAAGAGGATTAGGCAAGTTTTCATAACCCCCGATTCTCTTTGCCTTATACAAAATAATGGAAATGAGTATACAGGTTTTTTAATGGGATATATAAAAGAATATGACGACTTAAAATCATATATGCTAGAAGAAATAGTTATCTTTAAAGAATTTCAAAATAATGGGCTTGGAAAATTGTTTATAAAGAAATTAGAAGAACAATTATTATATAAAAATGTTAGCCTTATAGAATTACTCTCTATAAATGATAAAAAACACGATAAGTTTTATGGCGACCTAGAATTTAAAAATTCTTCTAATTTAAGAATTATGAGTAAGTTTATATAAATAATTCCTCTTCTTAGTTAATCTAAAAAGAGGAATTTTCTTATATAAACAAATCATTAAAATACAACATTTTAATATTATCATATGAACTAATCTTTATTTCTTAAGGTAGACTTGTATAGTAAAATTGAGGGTGGATATGATTGATAAATTACTAAATATTAAAAAAAACAATATTGATTCTTTGATAATATATTCAATGGAAAGGGGGATTTTATATAAAGATGCTAGTGATGATATTATAAATATAAGATCTATTGCAAAATTTGTAACAAGCCTTTCTTGTGGGATACTGATTGATAAATCGAATGGGAATTTTAATGAAGATACTTTAATATATGATATTTTAAAAGATAAGATAAGAATTTTTAATACAAAAAATATAGAAAAACTTAAGAAAATTAGGGTAAGAGATTGTTTAACCCACACCATGGGCTATAGGGATATAATTTTAATGAGTAAAGATATAGCTGAACTTAATAAGGATAATCTCCTTGATTATGCCTTATCATATCCCATATATTTTAATCCTGGTCAAAAATTTTTGTATTCCAATGCTGGTTATTATGTCCTAGCTGCTGCTATGCAAGAATACCTAGGCTATGACTTATACACTTTTATCGATGAAAATATCTTTAACAAAATTGATATAAAAATTCCAAGATGGGACTATTATGGAAAGTACTTGGCAGGAGCTACTAAGCTATATCTATCTGCTGATGATATGCTTAAATTAGGGAAAATAATAATTAATGATGGATATTACAGGAACCAAAAAATAGTATCAAATTCTTGGATAGAAAAGATGCAGGCAAATTTATATAAATCAAACAAAGATTATGATAGTACAAATTTATTATCAGATGACTATTATGGCTATAGCCTTTGGACTGGAAAGGATAATATAAAATATGCCAGCGGAACTGGTGGACAATACATTATTTTTCTAAAAGATTTGGGTATAATAATAATAAGTACAAATAAAAGCAATGTAAACAAGGCATATCTAATTAAGAATGAATTAGATGAAATAATTAAAAATTTGAAAGAGGAAGAAAATGGACTATAAACACATTGAAAAATACACTCAAACTTATGAAAACTATAAAGAGCTCTTAGGAAAGATTAACGAAATCCTAGATCAGCTTGATAAGGATAGGGAAGATTTTGATAAACTGGTAGAATATTATTATAGCGAGCAGTTTAAAAAAGATTTTGATGACTCAAATAAAGGCAAGATTGACCCATCAATAAATCAAGGAATATTGACAGAAGATGCTATATATGACCTTATGGGGGATGATTATTATCTTGCCTTAAGATTTTTAGACTTAGCTAACAGGATGATCCAACAAAAATAACTTTTTATTATAATATTTTCCAAATTAAAAATGCACACTCCCAAATCTTGGGAGTGTGCATTTTTAATTTTCTTACTTTCTTCTCTTTGATAAAGATGTTACAACAGCACTTGCTATTAAGATTGCAACTATAGCTTCTGGAATAGCATTGGTTATGAAGGCTGAGAATATAGCATTCATAGCTAAATCTGGGCTGATTCCAATAGCTTCTGCATATGATTTAGCATAGATGAGATATATCAAACCCAAAACAAGTCCAGAATTTGTCAAAGTTCCCATAAAAGATGATACAGCAATAGCAAAATTAGCTTTTTTATTCTTCACAGATAAATAAAGCATAACTATTGCAAGAATTAAAAATACTAATGAGAATATCTTATTTACAAGCTTAACATCTCCAACAAAAGATTTAAGAGACACTACCGCTAAAACTATGGCAACAACTGACCAAAAAACATTCATAAAGAGTCTTAATTTTGAGTTATCCTTATTTTTTAAAGCCCTATAAACAAGTCCTGTAACTACACCAATTAAAATCCTTGGTATGATAGATATTAGTGGATTGTAAAATACAAATGATATAGGACCTGGTCTTGTAATAGCATTAAAAATACTAAATAAACCAAAAATTAATCCAACCAGGCCTCCAACCAAAGGACCCTCCAAAATACCAGCTATTATTACAGGTATATGTAAGGTTGTAACGGTAAGGACTCCTAGGGGTAGAAATCCTAGCGGTGTAAGACCGAGCATTATTACAATAGCTCCTAAAATTCCAACACTAGTTAGGTTTCTTGTATCAAATTTCATATATTCCTCCTGGAAATAAATATTTTATGATATTATACGTCTTTTTGAAAATTGTAAAGGAGAAATTTAAAATTTTATTGATTTGATAAAGGTAATAAAAAAAGAGGAGTAAATACTCCTCAAAATTTGGTGCACCATCAGAGACTCGAACTCTGGACACCCTGATTAAGAGTCAGGTGCTCTACCAACTGAGCTAATGGTGCTCGCTAACTACCTTTATAGTATAACACCATTTATAGCTTTTGTCAAATTTTATTTTGAAATTTCCCAAATTTTTGCAATTTGATTAGAAATCTGGTCGAAATCCCACTCTATAACTGAGTTTTTGACACTATTTGGATCATTTATTATAAATTTATCACCCTTAACAGAATCTATAACCAAAATATGACCATAGAGTGTAAAGTATCCTTTTTTAACTGATACAATAAGAGGACCATTTTTTAAAGCCTCAATCATTTTTTTCTTATCTAGAGCGATATCTTTTACTTTCAAATTATATTTTTTCGCCTCATGCTCTATAAAAGCCCAATCCATTCCTCCATCATTCATAAATTTAGCGGCATCTTTGGCTACTTCTTTTGGATATATTAGTTTATTTTCAAATCTAGATAAGACCATAGCCACAGAAGTAGGACCACATCCTGATATACCAATGTTTGTAGGGTAGAGGCTATCATATGCCCATCTATTGTCCCATTGTAAAAAATATGGGGTTTCCCTTTTAAGATTAACAGATTCTCCTTCATAAAATTCAAAATCTTTTATATCGTGGTTCATATTATAAATAAATTCTATGGTGTCTGGATCATTTCCGGTAAGATAGGCATCAACATTATTTAGATTGTAAAAATTATTATATATCCATTCTGCTTTCTTGTCTTTTTTTGCCTCAGCTTCCACATTTTTTATGATATCCTCTTTTACATCTGATTTTAATTTTGGTTTTATTTCATATTTAAAATCTAGTAAACTTTTAGTATTAAAGGTATTACTTGCCAAAGATTTTAAATCTTCAATTATTTTTACACTTTCTTCATCAATAAATCCTTTTAAGTCACTATCTGATTCTTTATGACATGCACTTAAAACAATTGCTGATAGAAGTATTATACATAGCTTTTTCATACCTCTATTTTACTAGATTATGATTAAGTCTTCAATATGATAAAATATAAAACTAAATGTAAAAGGGTAGATTTATTTTTATAACATTTTAAATATCGTCATATCTATTATTTATTTCTATATAATGGATTTTTATATAAAAATATCGACTGATTAATTATAATGTGAATATCTCTTTTTATATTTCTTGAAAAAACCTTATTTTATGTTATAATAAACAAGTAATGTTTCTTGGCACCCATTATAAAAAAATCAAGGAGATGAAAAAATGAATGAGAAATATTTTAGTTTTACTGACACTAACTTTTTAGTGAAATCAGCAGTAGTAGCGGCCCTTTATGCAGTGCTTACAATCTTTATGCCTGTGGCATCTTATGGACCTATCCAATTTAGATTTAGTGAAATCTTGGTTTTATTAGTATTTTATAACAAGAGATTTATCCCAGGTCTACTTTTAGGATGTGCCCTTGCTAACTTTATGAGCCCAATGGCTGCATTTGATGTAATATTTGGTACTCTTGCATCTTTTGTAGCATTTAAACTAATGGAGAAAGCTAATAATTTATTTATAGCTTCCTTATTCCCAGTGCTTTTAATGATCGTTCCTGCACTTGGTACCTGGTTTATTCTTGCTAATAACAAAGCCCTACTTGTAATGATTTTCCAATTTATGCTTAGTGAATTTGTCATGGTATCAATCATTGGTGTAGGAATATTTAAAATTCTTGAAAAAAACCAAGGATTCATGTCATATATAAATAATTTTTAATTTTAAAAGGGGCTGTTGCAAAAGTCCTAACATAGAAAAAGACGAGGAAATTAAACATCCTCGTCTTTTTCTGATACAATGTATTTATGAAACAAAATAGTAATACATCATCATTAACTAATCTTACACTAGTTGGTGATACAATTCAATTAAAATTAAACTTTAACACAGAAGTATACATCCAAGATGACATAAAACTAAGGCTTGTAAAAAA